>NZ_JADYXE010000166.1:0-592 GCF_015864465.1 Pseudoalteromonas sp. SWN29 | reverse complement strand
TACGAAGCTGACCGGGCAGGCGCCCCCACGATCGCCACCCGCGGTCTGGTGAGCCCCGAGTTCCTGAAGCGCGAAATCGTCGATCTCTCGGCGTGGGCGTGGGAAGACTTTCTCCAGGCCAACGGCGACCCAAACTTCGACACCATCGTGGGTGTCGACGGCAGCACGATCTTCCCGACGACACCAGGCACCCCGCATGATCGCTACGACGGCTTCGAAGACGACATCGCGGTGTATCCGACTCAGGTGCGCGACCACCCCTACGATCCCTTCACCGACATCCCCGAGCTCGAAGCGGGCGTGCGCGGCCTCGAAGAAACCCGCCGCATCGACCTTGAAGAGTGGATGCGGGCCAACGAGCTCGACGCCGTAGCTTTCCCCGCGGTCGCCGACGTGGGCGCCGCCGATATGGGAACGAACCCCGCCACGGCGGCAGCAGGCTGGCGAAACGGTGTCTGGGTCGCGAACGGCAACCTCGCGATTCGGCACCTGGGCATCCCAACCGTCACGGTTCCCATGGGGCTCATGGACGACATCCGGATGCCCGTGGGAATCACCTTCGCGGGAGCCGCGTACTCCGACCTCGACCTGC
>NZ_JADYXE010000165.1:0-593 GCF_015864465.1 Pseudoalteromonas sp. SWN29 | reverse complement strand
GAAGGCGCAGGCTGCCGCTCGTGGTGGTCGTGTTGACGACCGTGATCATGAGGCTTACAGCGCTGTTGTCGTCGTTGCTGATGGCAAGAACGTTGCGCACCTTGACGTCGCCGACGTCGGCACCAATGCCGTCGCTGGGGTCGTACTGGTTCAGCGTCGCCGTGGGCGTGATGAACGAACAACCGGCGGTGCCCACGAGGAGAGCGCCGGCAATAAGGGCGGAGGCTGCAGCGCGTGCTGCGCGAGTGCGTACTGTCACGTACCCATACTAATAGATAGCGGAGCTGGCTGCTTTACTTAGGCAAGCCTTACCATGTGTTTACTGTGATAAACTGGGTTTTCTTCGAGAGGACCACTATTCATGTTGTTTGAGGTCGGCGAGACAGTCGTTTATCCCCACCACGGTGCTGCAACCATCACCGAGGTTAAGAAGCGCACCATCAAGGGTGAAGAGAAAGTTTATCTAAAGCTCAATGTAACCCAGGGTGATCTCACCATCGAAGTGCCTGCAGAGAATGTTGATCTCGTGGGTGTTCGCGACGTTATCGGTCGCGAGGGTCTTGACGCGGTATTCGAGGTCCTTCGTGCGCCGT
>NZ_JADYXE010000164.1:0-594 GCF_015864465.1 Pseudoalteromonas sp. SWN29 | reverse complement strand
TGGCATTGTTTTTCCACGCCCTCTACTTAATTTTAATGATTAAATATTAAGCGCGACAACTAGTCTGACAGAGAGGGATAGCGATGAACAACGTAAATGTAGCCGATGATAACGTAGGGTTTAAAACGTTTGATAAAACTACAGGTAGTTGGTTTTGGAAAAAACAATATCGTTATATTAAGGATTCAAATAATTTAAGCGCATCAGCACTTATTTATAATGTGATCCCATAACATAGAAGGCGTGTAGTTATACCAATCTGCATAAATCTTTGATCAATTTAACGAATTAAATTCCACTATAACGTCGTTAAAAATTTTTTATTTAGAACAACTAGATACAAAAATTTTTGCCTAGTTCTAGCGTAATTTCCTTAACGTTAAATAGACCCCATATATAAGCAGATTGGTATTAAAAACTATACGCCTTATAAAGGATTAAATTTAACTAGGGCGTGTTGATCTTTGCGGTATAAAAAACAAACAGCATGAGAATAAGGTATAATTGAATTCGCTAAAAAACGTTACACCGAACCCTCATGCCAAGATTAATGTTAACAGACGCGACATGGAATGTCTTATCAAAAGTAATGCA
>NZ_JADYXE010000163.1:0-599 GCF_015864465.1 Pseudoalteromonas sp. SWN29 | reverse complement strand
ATAAAGTTTGGTTGTTTCTTTATCTAGCTTATGCGTGAACGACTCGACAGCGTGAGCTTTCCATGCACCCTTATCATCAATGGTACTCATTGCGCCAGCGAACTGGAAAACTTTGGGTTTACCATCTTTGAAAGGGTGACTAATATGATAATGAACGTCAACGAGTTTACGTAGGGCAGAGTGTACGAAGGTCGGGTCTTGGGTCATGACAACGATGTTTAAGTTAGCATGGCGTATCATAGTCATATTTTTAATACGACTATCAGAGCTGATTTTGGTATTTGAGTTATCAGCCCATTCTAATAACTGGGCTTCGTCATAAAAGACGGTAGCGTTAGCGATACCATCTTCATTTAAAAGCGTTTGCCAGTCATCTGGTGACTTCTCGACACCTTCGATATTCAGACCAGCAATATCAGCATAGACAGGGTGGTCAGGGAAGTTATCAACGATATACTTTATTTGAGCGGTGGCAAAGTGCGATTTACCAGCACCTTTTTTGCCAGTAATCAGTACAAGCCCTTGACCCTTGATTAGGCCGTTGCTAACCGTAGCCATTATTTAGCAGCCCTAGATAGTGATATTTTAGTCGCTCCGAT
>NZ_JADYXE010000162.1:0-606 GCF_015864465.1 Pseudoalteromonas sp. SWN29 | reverse complement strand
GATCTACGAAGAGTTCCCCGGCTGGGACGAAGACAGCACCGGCGCGCGCACCTTCGAAGACCTGCCCAAGAACGCGCAAGACTACGTGCTCGCCATTGAAGCAATGAGCGGCGCCCGCATGTCAGCCATCGGCGTTGGCCCCGGCCGCGACGAAATCATCGTTCGTCACGACCTCGTCGACTAAGCACTTCTGCAGTTAGCTCGCCGCCAAGCGGCACGCACCGGAGAGATCCGGGGCGTGCCGCTTCTGCGTGGGCGGGCGGAGCGTATGACGTGCCGATGGGGAGCCAATCGGGGATTGCTGGACTGAACGGCCGTAATCGGTGGGTGAAGGTCCGCAATCCGCGGGTGCGATGTCTTTGCAAGGTGGGAAGATTTCTGAGTGACCGTAACGCGCCCGCAGCCCCGCATCCTTCAGGGAACCTTCGTCTCCGTTGAACCCCTGACCGAAGCGCACCTCGCTGACCTCTGGCATGCACTCGGTGTGCCCGCGGTCTTTGCCGGTGGCTACGGTGGCGGCCCTGCCGGGCTGCCCGCCGACGAAGCATCCTTCATCGAATGGATGCGCGCTGGCTACCTCGGTTACGCCGACCGGCTGCCGTTCGC
>NZ_JADYXE010000161.1:0-608 GCF_015864465.1 Pseudoalteromonas sp. SWN29 | reverse complement strand
GTTGAAAAGATCTGGAAGCAAGCGATAAATGGAAAAGGCGTTGTGGGAGTTCGCTCAACATATGAGGCGATCAGAAAGGTCCAGCCGTTCGTCGAGCGTAATGGAGTAATGAATAACCTGATTGACAACATCCTACCATCACTACAGGACGCTGGAATCATTTGCCTTATTGGTGACAAGATATATGCACACCCATACCTGGTGGGCATGTATGGGAGAGACATTCACAAGTGGTGCGACTCATGGAGATCGGTTGAGCGCAAATCTCAGAGCAAATTGCAGTCCAGCTCAGATCTGATTCATGGCTATGATGCAGATGAGGTGGAGAAGGCCATCCAGTTCTACCGGAAAGCGAAAGCTCTCCTGAACGGTGAATATTAATGCTTATAAAATGTGTGTATGTAAGGCAAGCAAATCACCACAACCTTTCAGTTGTAAATGGCGGGATATACGTGGCTAAGCCAATACCTTGTTTTAATGGCTCATACTACATCAAGGTTGATGGCAATGAGTACATAGTGAAGACGATAGGTGAAGCTCTTATGATAAAAAGCCTTGGCGTCATAATGGCTAAATTCGAAATCGTTCGCAATAGCACGAATTGCTAA
>NZ_JADYXE010000160.1:0-608 GCF_015864465.1 Pseudoalteromonas sp. SWN29 | reverse complement strand
GTCACTTTTATCGATTGGCAAACACGCACAGAAACGTTGCTGAATTCACTTGCTTCTAATCGGTTAGCTTCTCGTTGCCGGTTACTCTCAAGCGCATCTAAACGACGGATAAGGGCTTTAAGCTCTCTAACTTCTAATGCTTCAGGTTGCCAATAATTAACGACTGCGTGCTTAGCACAGCCGTAATGGGCAAGCATCGTTGCATCAGATTTGTCTGTTTTGTGAATTATGTTTAAAGCGTCTGCATACTTTTTAGCTTTACCAGGATTCGCTAAAATAATATTAAAGCCTCGCTCGTGTAAAAAATACATTAGCGCCTCATGATAAACACCCGTTGGTTCGAGTGCGATAACGAGCTCATTAGCAGCGCTTTTTGTTGTATTTAAAAGCCATTTTTCTATTGCTAAAAGTCTTGGCGCTTGTTTTTAAAGACTTTTGTTTTAATCTTGTTTGTAAGCTGGTCTCTCAACCACGATAAATCAATCTTCTCTTTACTAATATCAATGCCGATAAACATCATCTCTACTTACTCCCCTTGTACATACAGCATCTACTTAAAAAAAGTGTGCTTGGATACCATTCAGTTTCTGAGAATAGAAAGTCAGGGC
>NZ_JADYXE010000159.1:0-612 GCF_015864465.1 Pseudoalteromonas sp. SWN29 | reverse complement strand
CTTCTTCTTGGTGATATGTACTACACTGGTAAAGGCGTGCTTCAGGATTATGCTAAGGCGGTTGAGTGGTTTCAAAAAGCTGCTAATCAAGGTAATTCGGTTGCTCAAAGAGGCATGGGAATGATGTACTATGAAGGCGAAGGGGTACGTCAGGATTATGCTAAGGCGGCTGAGTGGTATGAAAAATCTGCTAATCAAGATGATTCGGATGCTCAGCTTCTTCTTGGAGCGATGTACTACCTAGGCGAAGGAGTACGTCAGAATAATGAAACTGCAAAAGAATGGTTTGGTAAGTCTTGTGACAATGGCGACCAAAATGGATGTGATGGCTATCGAATGTTAAATTAAAGATAGAGTGCTGAGTCTTAGATGGCTTGGCTTGGCGGAGAGGTTGCTAATTGACGAAAGTGCAATGAGAGCGTAAACTCAAGTGCTAGAAACGACTAACCCCCAGTGCTACCAACACTAGGGGTTAGGTGAATTTTAATCTGTGTCAGCAGATATAAAACCCATCTTTCGATACGGTCATTTTATATCAGCAGGCGCACCAACACAAGTGTGCGTGATGTTAATACTACCTGAAATATACGAAAACCTCCCTCATAAGCCCTA
>NZ_JADYXE010000020.1:0-76693 GCF_015864465.1 Pseudoalteromonas sp. SWN29 | reverse complement strand
CATTAAGCTAACTTGTACTAATTACCCGTGAGGCTTAACCATACAACGCCAAACGCGTTTTATGTGATAGTGAAACACGCGAAGAAGTTAATATGACTAAAGTAGATATTACTTAGAAAGACTTAAAAAATATTATCAGATATTTTCCAAATTCAGTTAGTGCGTAGAGATACGGATTAATGCCCAAATTTGCTTGGTGACAATAGCGTTTTGGACCCACCTGACTCCATGCCGAACTCAGTAGTGAAACGAAACAGCGCCGATGATAGTGTAGCATTTGCTATGTGAAAGTAGGACATTACCAGGCTTCAAATTGTAGAAAGCCCGAATCTAACGATTCGGGCTTTTTTACGTCTGCAGAAAAGTGAAATGCGTGCAATTAATGCACACTACATCAACACCTAGCACGTAGGGCGGGCAAGCATAGCGACTCCCAACGTTAAAATCACATCGAGAATAGCTACAGTGTTCTTATTTCACGAGCTGGGTTACCCGCTACTACAGTATTAGGCATTACATTTTTAGTAACCACAGCACCCGCACCCAGAATACTATTTTCACCAATACTCACACCCGCTAAAATAATTGCACCTGCGCCAACCCATACGTTATTGCCTAACACGATAGATGCTGCAAAGTTTTCCTTATTAAGCCTTTCTGCTGGATTAGTAGCATGTGACACAGCTAAAAGCTGAACGTTCGGGCCAATTAAGCAGTCATCACCTATGGTGATTGAGTGATTGGCTAATGGCGAGTCGAGAAGTGTGCAATTAATATTCATAAAAGTACGGTCACCAATAACTATTTGATTGCCGTAATCGCAATGAAAACCTGATTCTATAATTACACCATCACCCGACTTTAAAAATAACTCCTTGATACGTTTTAAGTTCCCTTTGCTTGGGCTCTTATTGAATAAACGGCAAGTTTCACCAGCTTGCTTTCGCTGTGCTAAGTATTCTTTACTGATACTGTTAAATGACTGCATTGTATTTATCTTTATAACTTAATTGGTTATAGCTTACCGTATTTTTAGTTTTATTATTATTAGAATAAAACTGTGTTTTTTTTGCTCGTTCACTTGCCATTTAGGTTGTTTCGTTTAAAATCGCATAACTTTCGAAACGAAACTTAATTCACGAGCTTTATGACTAAACGAAACACACAACAGCGTCGTCACAATATACTGGTTCAGGTTAATGAACTAGGTGAAGTAGTTGTTGAAAAGCTAGCTGAACAGTTTCAAACATCTGAAGTAACCATTCGAAAAGATTTAACCTCGCTTGAAAAAAGTGGCTTATTACTTCGCCGCTACGGTGGTGCTATAGCACTACCTAAAGAAATTGTTAGCGATGAAGTAGATTCAAAGCGCAAGGTCGCAATAGCAAAAGCGGCGGCCTCACTTATAAACGATCATAATCGCATTATTATTGATAGCGGACGCACTACAGCAGCGATGATCCCTGAACTTGCCAATAAACGTGGGCTCGTTGTTATGACCAATGCGATTAAAGTCGCTAGTCGTTTATTGGCACTTGAGAACGAGCCGACACTTTTGATGACCGGTGGAACCTGGGATCCACATTCTGAGTCATTTCAGGGGCAAGTTGCCGAAAACGTATTATGTTCTTACGACTTTGATCAGCTTTTTATTGGTGCTGACGGTATAGATGTAAAGCGCGGGACAACGACCTTTAATGAGTTAGTTGGTTTGAGCCAAGTTATGGCAAAAGCCGCTCGTGAAGTAATTGTAATGGTTGAATCAGATAAGATTGGCCGAAAAATACCAAATTTAGAATTACCGTGGAAAATAGTAACCACATTAATAACCGACAATGGCTTAGCAGACGATAAACGCAAAGCAATTGAGGCGTGTGGTGTAAAACTAATTTGCGCAGAGATTATACAATAGCTACTAAGTAGCAAGTATTTAAAAAATTAATGGAGACACTATGTGTGGAATAGTTGGGGCAGTTGCAGAACGTCCAGTAAACAAAATTTTAGTTGAAGGCCTTAAGCGTCTTGAATACCGTGGTTATGACTCAGCAGGCGTAGCCTTGCTTGATGGCAACACACTTAATACTGTTAAAGCAGTAGGTAAAGTAGTTAACGTAGAAGCTGCGCTAGAAAAAGCAGGCGTTAGCGGTCATACAGGTATTGCACACACACGCTGGGCAACACACGGTAGCGTTACAGAAGCAAATGCACACCCACATGTATCAAACAACCAATTAGCACTTGTTCACAATGGTATTATTGAAAACCACGCTACGCTTCGTGCAGCATTAAAAGCTGATGGTTACGAATTTTTATCAGACACTGATACAGAAGTAATGGTGCATTTAATTCACCAACTTCGTAAGCAACACACAACGTTACTTGCATCAGTACAAGCAGCTGTTAAACAGTTTGAAGGCGCATTTGGTACCGTTGTATTTGATAAAGATAACGACAACGAAATTATTGTAGCGCGCTCAGGTAGCCCTCTTGTTATAGGTTTAGGCCTTGGCGAAAACTTTATTGCGTCTGATCAATTAGCATTATTACCTGTTACTCGCAGCTTCATCTTTTTAGAAGAAGGCGACGTAGCACGTATTACACGTGACACAGTAGAAATTTTTGATGCAGACGGTAACGCAGTTGAGCGTGAAGTTATTGAATCAAACATTACGCAAGATGCATCAGGTAAAGGCGATTACCGTCACTACATGCTAAAAGAAATTTACGAGCAGCCACTTGCTGTACGTAATACCCTTGAAGGACGTTTAAACGACGACCGCGTAGCAATTGATGCCTTTGGCGACAGCGCTCAGCAAATATTTAAAGATGTAAAACACGTACAAATTATTGCCTGTGGTACGTCTTACCATTCAGGTATGGTTGCACGTTACTGGCTTGAGCAGTTTGCCGGTGTTAGTTGTAATGTAGAAATAGCTTCTGAATTTAGATACCGTCAGTCGTTTGTACATGAAAACAGCCTACTTGTTACTATTTCTCAATCGGGTGAAACAGCCGATACACTAGCTGCATTACGCCTAGCTAAAGAGCAAGGTTACATGGCATCAATGACCATTTGTAACGTACCTGGATCATCGCTTGTACGCGAATCAGACCTTGCCTTTATGACTAAAGCAGGCGCTGAAATAGGCGTGGCATCTACTAAAGCATTCACAACGCAGTTAGTTGGTTTGTTAATGCTTACTGCGTCTATAGCTCAGGAAAAAGGCCTTGATCAAAGCGCAATTGTAAATGCAATTAAAGTACTTCCAGCTAAGTTAGAAGAAACATTATTACTCGCTGATGGTATTGCAGACCTTGCAGAAGAGTTTGCTGATAAACACCATTCATTATTCTTAGGTCGTGGTTCGCAATATCCAATTGCAATGGAAGGCGCGCTTAAGCTTAAAGAGATTTCGTACATTCATGCAGAAGCTTATGCCGCAGGGGAGCTTAAACATGGCCCATTAGCACTTATTGATGCCGACATGCCAATTATTGTTGTAGCACCAAATAACGAATTGCTAGAAAAACTTAAATCAAACGTAGAAGAAGTACGCGCACGTGGCGGCATTATTTACGTATTCGCAGATAAAGACTCACACTTTGAGTCAGACGACACAATGCGTGTAATCAACGTAAACCACACTGACGACATTATTGCGCCAATTGTTTACACACTGCCATTACAGTTACTGTCGTACTACGTAGCGGTAATTAAAGGCACTGACGTTGACCAACCACGTAACTTAGCTAAATCGGTTACGGTTGAGTAAAATCAATAGGTTGGTAATTACCTGTTAAAGATAAAAAGGCGCTCAATGCGCCTTTTTTTGTACCTCAAAGCCTGTTAGATTAAATAACACACTATTTTCTAAAGGATTAGCTATGCGTTTATTCACTGCTATTTTTATATGTAGCTTATTTATAGTTTCTAATAACACACTAGCTGAGCCTGATTTAAAACAGCAAACCATTAGCTATACACAACAAACACATACTATCAATTCAGTAATTTTAAATGAGCTACGTACCGTTGTAGTTCAACTTCCAAAGAGTTACCAAGCTAATCCAAACAAAGTTTATCCTGTAATTTATCGCCTAGATGGAGCGGGTAACATACCGCTTATAAGTGCTGTAATGGATCGACTGCAAAATAATAATCGTGCGCCTGAGGTTATTATTGTCGCTATTGAAAACACTAATCGCTTAAGGGATTTATACCCCACAGTTAATAAAGAGCCACAAGGCCCGGTAGGTGAAGGCGGAGGCGCAGCAAAGTTTTTAGCATTTATTGAGCAAGAACTTATGCCCTTGATTAATAAAAGCTATCGTACGCATAACTTTAATGTGATTGCAGGGGGCTCAGCAGCAGGCGTGTTTGCACTTTATACTATGCAAGCTAACCCTGAGCTTTTCCAAGCACATATTGCTTACAGCCCTGCCGTTTGGTGGAACTATGGCGCACCGGTAAAAGCGACTAAGTCGTTTATTAATAAATCAAAAGACCTGAATAACTATGTTTATATAAATATTGGCGAAGAAGCTGGCTTAATGCGTGAGCGATATAATGAGCTGCAGCAAGCTTTACAATCTAATAGCTTGCCAAATTTACGCTTTTTCAGTGACGCATTTGAAAATGTATCGCATAACTTAACATCTGCCGCTGGGGCCTTTAATGCTTACCATCATTTATTTTTACCCAAACAAATGCCCATGAGTGCTTTAAGCGATGATATAGAATCTATTGATGTTTATTATAAAAAGTTATCTCAGCAATGGGGGGAGCAAATAACACCTCCAGAGGCGGCTGTTAGGCAACTTGGTTACAACCTAGTAAATATGCAGCAATATGAGCGGGCTGTGGCAGTATTTAAGCATAATGTTAAGCATCACTCACAATCTGTTGATGCATTATGGGGGTTAGGTTATGGCTATGAATTACAAGGTAATATACAGCAGGCACTTATTAAAATAGAGACTGCTTTAAATGTCGTAGATACCACGTACCCCTATTTAGATACCTTAAAAGAGACTAAAAGTAGATTACAAACACAGTTAAATAAAACCCAGTAATATAAAAGGACAATGCGCGGGGGTAGCCTGCGCTTACAGTTACCTTTACAACACGCCGCTGTTACCTATAAAAACATTAAAATCACTAATCTCTACTTAATAAGCGCTAAATACGCTAAAATTACAGGCTACTTTTTTAGCAATAAGCCCGTAATAAATATGACCTCAGCCACAAGCCCTAGCACTTTTTCCGAACTTGGCCTTATTCCAGAGCTATTAGCTCGATTAACCGATTTGGAATATACCCAGCCTACACCTATTCAAGCTAAGGCTATACCTAGTGTGCTTGCGGGTAGTGACCTAATTGCAGGGGCAAATACCGGTTCAGGTAAAACAGCAACGTTTGCATTACCTATGTTGCAAAAAGCTTTCCTTGAGCAGGGCGCTAAAAATACTGCCAGCAAAGGTAATTTTGTAACGGGGCTTATTTTAGTACCGACGCGTGAGCTTGCTACGCAAGTGGCCGATAGCGTTAAATCGTATTCTGCTAACTTTAATGGTGCAATTAAAACAGTTGCAGTGTTTGGTGGTGTGTCGGTTAATACACAAATGCAGGCTCTACGCGGCGGCGCGGATATTATTGTGGCAACACCTGGTCGCTTACTTGATTTAATCTCAAGCAATGCTATTAAGCTCGATAATGTAAATACGCTTGTGCTTGATGAAGCCGACCGTATGCTAAGCCTTGGCTTTACCGAAGAGCTGGCTGACCTTTTAGCGTTAATGCCTGCTAAAAAACAAACCATGTTGTTTTCAGCTACTTTCCCTGAGCAAGTTAAGCTATTAACGCAAGAGCTTTTAAACGACCCAGTTGAAATACAAGTACAAAACAAAGATGAAAGCACCTTAGTACAGCGTGTTTTTACCGTAAACAAAGGTGAAAAAACCACAGTTTTAGCACATTTAATTAAAACGCATAAATGGCGCCAAGCGCTGATTTTTGTCAATGCTAAAAAAGACTGTGAGCATTTAGCGGCTAAGCTTGAAAAACGGGGTGTTAATGCACAAGTGTTTCATGGCGATAAAGGCCAAAGTGAGCGAACTCGTGTAATAGAAAAATTTAAAGCGGGCGAAATCGAAGTACTTATCGCAACCGATATTGCTGCACGTGGTTTGGATATTGAAAAGCTGCCAGTGGTAATAAACTTTAATCTACCACGCAGTCCTGCTGATTACATGCACCGTATTGGTCGAAGCGGCCGTGCTGGTGAAGTAGGCTTAGCGCTTTCATTGGTTGATTATGAAGATTTGCATCACTTTAAAATAATCGAGAAGAAAAACAAACTACGCCTAGAGCGTGAAGAAGTAACCGGTTTTGCTGTAAACCAAGCAAACCTTGATGCAGCTGATGCGCTTAAAAATGAAAAGCCAATGGCAAAACCAGAAGGCACAGGCAAGAAAAAGAAAAAAAATAAAGCCGATGATATAGATGATGTATGGAGTGGCTGGCGCCGTAAGTAACAATAGAGCTAAATAAATAGCTGTAAAAACCCGTAATTAGTAAACCTAATTACGGGTTTTTTGTTTTGTGGCTTTAATTTAAAGCGTTAGTTTTAAATTAATGGTCGTGACCTTCATCTTCTATTTCTTGTGCAATCCCTAACCAGGTAATGCTTGCAGGTGGAAAAGTTAACTCTAGCTCACTTTCAATTTCTAGGTCTTCTAGGTGCACTTGCACTATGTGTTGAGCAATTGGGTCGGCAATATAAGCAAACTGACCACTTTGCGCCACTGTCATACTAAAGCTCATTCCTTCGGGCATTGTGGTTACGTCTGCTTGAGTAATATCTACTTGGCCTGCGAGTTCCCAGTGCATTTCACCGTCATGTTTATGCCCAGTAAGTACATTTAAAAAGCCTAGGCTGTCGAGTATTAAAAAGTGTTCACCACTGGCTGAAAAAGAATAAGAAACAGCACTTGCGCCATCAGCAAGTTGCCATTCTACTTCTTCCATTTCGGCATTTTCAGAATGAATACTCAGTAATACTGAGCCACTGCCATCATGCCCTGCGGCAATACCAAAAATTGTGTCATTGTTTTTATGGCCGTACAAAGTACCAATGCGCTGATCGCCTACGGCATCTATATTTACAACTTTTTGAGCGCTGTATACATCATCTTGCTGATGGGCAATCAATACACCATCGCCACAACCAAATACAACATAATCGTGATTTTGTGCTGCGCCGTGTAAATCAGGGCAGGTTATTTCTAACGTTTGCTCTAGTTCGTAATTACCATCGTGAAGATGATAAACACCCACTTGATCGGGAAGTACTTTGGCATTAGATGTATTACTTGCATCGTCGCGGCGAATGGTTGAGAGTAAGTGCTCGCCGCGAGGCTCAGCTACACCATGCATGTTAATGTCGTAGTTAATGCCCGTTAGTGTAGCTGTTGTATTGGTCATATCGTTATCGGTTAGCACTTCTACTGAGGCAGGCGTACCGGTTTCTGCATCGCCATCGTAAAATATTGCTAATTGCCCGTCGTGAGTTATTAAGTGTGTAGGGCGACTACCACTTGTTAGCTCGTAGCTGCTAAACGTAGGGCCTTGCTCATAATCATGCAAGTGCTCTGCGTGATCTTCGCGCCACATACCGCCGTCTATAAACCCTAGGTAATCTTGAGTACGATTAGCAATAACAGCATAACGAAAGCCTGGTGATGCAGATAACGTGTTTGAGTCATTGTTTAGTGTAAATGTATCAAGTAATTCGCTGTTGTCTAAATCAAAAAAGCTAGCTTCGTTACTGTCACCTGCCAGAACGGCAAGTCTGCCAAGTGAGTCTATGGTATAGCCGTCGTCATGGTCGTGATCATCATCATCATCATGGTCGTGCTCGTCTTCTACAACAATAGGATCTTTTTCCACAATGTTGGTTTCTGCATCGCCACAGGCCGTAATAAATGTAGCGCTAATAGCGAGTGCAATAAGCTTTAATTGATATAGTTTTTTCATGTTTATTTCCTTTAATTATAATTTTTTAACGCTTAAAAATAACCGCGAATACCTAGCGCAAAACTACGTCCTGGACGTGGCGCTATATCCTTTACAAACGAGCTGTGCACGCGTGCTTCTGTATCTGTTAAGTTAGTGCCTCGTAGGTAAACAGACACATCTTGGTTTAACACTAAAAGGTCGTAAGAGATGCTCGCATCAACTAAGGTGTAACCGTCTGTGGCTGTTTCTTGTGGGGCTGTGCGGTCTTGCTTTTGATAGCGAGTTACGTGAATATGCGCACTTAATTTATCTGTTTGATAGCTTAGCTCGCTGCCAAAACGAAGCGGTGGTGTTCGGGGTAAATCGCCGCCGTCTTTAAGGCGTGCACGAACGTAGTCAGAGAATACATCTAGCTTAAACTCGTTAGTTAGTTGCCATGCAACTTGCGCTTCAAAGCCGTGTAAAACTACATCATCTGTTTTAAATAAATAAACGGGTAGCTCTGATGAATGGTCGTGCTCGTCAACGCCTTCTTCTTCATCGCCATGGTCGTGTCCACTTTCGGCGAATAAACCGGTGTCTATTTGGTAATAGTAGTTATCTACTTGGTTGTAAAAGGCATTTAAAATAAAGCCAACATCGCCTTGAGTTTTACGTAGGGTTAAATCGATATTATTGGCTGTTTCCAGATCAATTGCTTGTTCAGATAAACCCAAATGGCCATCTTCATCTAAATCAAATAGTGCGCCTACTTCGTAAGTGCCAGTACCAATATGCGGCCCAAACGATAACAACTCAGAGGCAGAAGGTGCGCGTTCAGAGCGCGATATCGACAGCCCTAAGTTATAGTTAGATGTAAAATCCCATACTACCCCTGCCGATAAACTGACTGGCGTAAATTCATGCTCTACATCAAATACGCGAGTGGTTTCTGCGCTTTCTTCGTGGCCATGATCATGCTCGTCGGCTTCTTCTGCTTCTTCTGCTTCATCGTGTGCGTGAGCGTCAATATTTGGCAGCAATACGTCGCCTGCTTCAATGGTTACACGCTCAATACGCCCACCTACCTGCACTAAAAAATCACCAAAGTGCCTTTCTTCCATTAACGCTACAGCAAAGCTTTCGGTTTCTGATGGAGGCGTAAAGGCTTCTTCACCTTGTGCTTCAACATCGCTTTGCTTGTAATGAAAGCTAATACCGCCATTCCATTCGTTAAATTGGTTATGCAGTAGGTCTATGCGTAATTCGTTGGTTTCGTTTTTAAAGGTAGTGCCAACAGCGCCGCTCTCAATTTCAGCGTGTTCGTAGTCGGTATGGCCAGCGCGGAGATTTATTTTGTTTAGCCATTTATTATCTAGGTTGTACTCACCTAATAATTGCACTTTAGTTTGCTCTAAATCAGCAAATATGCTTTCTTCTTCGTCGTTGTGTTCTTCCTCTTCTTCCTCGCCGTGCGTATGACCAGGAATACCGTATTGACGATTAAATTGCTCTACTGCTAAGCCAATAAAGCCGTTATCCATTAAATAGCTAGCGCCAACAGTAAAACCGTCAGACTCTTCATTACTGTTTTCAACTTTGTAATCGCTACTATGGCCTTCACCGTCGCTATCTATATCGGCAGCTACAGGTACCCCGTAGTCATCGGCTTCACGCCAAAAAGCATCGGCGTAAAAAGCAAATGAATCGGTACCTGTGGTGGCATTAAACGAGGCTACTTTTTGATTATCAACCGAGTTATGTTCTACGTTCCACTCGCCGCGTGTTGTGCTATCGGTTGGTACGCGGTTATCTACCACATTAACCACGCCACCAATGGCGCCACTGCCATAAAACAGCGTTGCAGGACCACGTAATACTTCTATTTGTTGTGCGGTCGATACTTCTGACGCAACAGAGTGATCGGGGCCAACTCTTGATACATCGCTAACATCAAGACCATTTTGAGTAATGAGTACACGCGGGCCGCTTAAACCACGAATAATAGGTGTGCTGGCTACTTTACCGTGAAAATTTGTATTAACGCCTGGGAGTTTTTCAAGGCTGTCGCCAAGGGTTGCAGCTTGTTGTCGTCTTAGTTGTTCGCCAGATAAAACACTAACAGGCGATGCAGATTCCATTGCCGACATATGAATAGGGGTCGCTTCAATATCAATAACTTCAATAGGCGAGCGCTTTAAATTAAAAGTAACCGATTGGTTTTCATCATTAGTTATTGTTATATCGCGATGAAGATGCGCATAACCATGGGCTACAACGTGAAGCTCTTTTAAGCCATTTTTTAGCTCTGTTATAACAAATTTACCGTTTTCATCGGTGGTTACTTTAAGATCTGAGCCTTCAACTTCTACCGCTGCATTGGTAACTACTTTACCTTTGTTGTTTAAAACAACGCCTTCTATTGTGGATGCAAGCACACTAGCCGGCAATAAAGCTGCTATGAGAACAGCTAATTGTGATCTACGTTTCATTTGACTACCTTGCTGGATGTTATATTATATCAATTGTGAGGGTAATGTTATAATATATCAATAACAATTAACTTGATGTTATAAAAATGTCTCCTTAAAAGTAACGTTTTTGAGTGGAGACACTGATTTAGTAGAGGAAATAATGAAGTCGAGTCAAAGTGTTATGGATCGTATGGCAATAGGGTTATCGGTAATGTGCACAGTGCATTGTTTTGCAACCCCGGTTATTTTAGCGTTATTACCAAGCTTTGCTGTAATGCAAATAGATAGTGAGCAATTTCATTTATGGATTCTTGCGGCGGTAATGCCAACCAGTTTGTTGGCATTGAGTTTAGGCTGTAAAAAACATAAACATAAACGTACACGTTATATGGTGTCTGGTGTAACAGGCTTAGCTTTTATGATATTTGCCGTATTGCTAGGCCATGAAGTGCTCGAAAAAGCGCTAACCTTAATAGGCTCAGCGTTTATTGCTGTAGCCCATTGGTTTAATTATCAGCAATGTCTTAAACAGAATGACGACAACTGCCCATGTTCAGGCGGTGAGCCAGATCAAGTGGTTTAATGCTATAAGTGCTGGTGGTTTAAACGAAAGCTACACTGGCACTTTATTTTTTATTTAAACTTTGTTTTTTTAGATAGCTTAAATATTCGCTAAAAGTACTTTAAAGTAGGTACTTAATTTATTTTTAGCTTAGGTTAACCAATACAGTGCCTCTTATTTTAAAATCTCTTTTGCTTTTAAGCGCCTTAATATGTTTTAAATTAAGCGCAAATACCCCTTATTCAATACCCCGAAGTAACGTGGTTGAGCTCATTGAGCCCGTTAGCGAGCGGGCGTATCCTGTGTATATTCAGTTTCCTAAATCATACCAAAAGCAGCCTAATAAAACGTATCCAGTTATTTATGTAACCGATGCACTGTATACCTTTCCCATCGTTGCTGGGGCTACACGATTCCCTATGAATAGTGGCAAAATGCAACAGGCTATTATTGTAGCAATTGGCTATGAAAAAGGGTCCGCTGGCTCTAACAGCCGAATTAGAGATTACACGCCTACCTTTGCAAAAGATTGGAAAAAGCAAACAGGTAATGCCAAAGGGCATATTCAGTTTTTACAAAGTACAGTTTTTCCTTTTATTGAAAAAAACTATCGGGCCAGTAACTTACAAAGAACCTACATGGGGCATTCGTTAGGCGGTTTATTTGGCGCGACTATTTTATTAACGACACCCGATTTATTTAGCAATTATATTATTGGCAGCCCATCGGTTTGGTTTGATAACAATGCACTATTAGCGTTAAAAGTGAATAAGCCAAAATTGCCTATAAGGGTATATATATCAGTTGGATCTATGGAAACGCCAGCTTTCGGCGAAGGGCAAAATATGGTTGAAGGTGCTAAGCAGCTAACGCAAAAAATTAATGCGCTTAAAAGTGACAATATAGAATTAAAAAGTGTTGTTATTGACGGCGCTAATCATGCAACCGCATTTCCAACAACAGCAATCCAAGGCTTAGATTGGGTGCTGGGTAAAGCGAAAATTAATATAATTAAATGATTTTTAACAAGCACAAAAAAAGCGACTACCCAATATGGTAGTCGCTTTTTAGTAAGTATGATTAGCTTACTTATAAAAGGCTTCAACAGTGCCTTTTCTTGTAAGTAAAAGGGGTTGTCCGCGACGATCAAGCCCTTTTGGAGATGCAAACTTTATCCAACCTTCACTGATGCAGTATTCTTCAACATCAAAACGCTCTTTGCCGTTGAACGTGATACCAATATCGTGTTCAAAAACTTCTTCCACATGATGTGGGCTGCGTGGGTTAATAGAAAGGCGATCTGGTAAAGCAGGTTTTGCGGTAGTGTCGTTCATGGTCATATTCTATATTGAATGAAGTATGCGCTATTGTAGGCAATACAACGCTTTCGCTCAAGAGAGATAGTAGTAAATGTGTTTAAAAATGTACTAATTAATGAGTTGTGTATACAAATGAGATTGTGCTGGGGAAATATTTACAGAAGGGTTTTTGAAGATATTTGACTAAAAAATTATAAAGATAAATATATTAATGGGTTATTTCTAACCCATTAAATTGTTTAGCAATTAGATGCTAACAATGTTCTCGGCTTGTGGGCCTTTTTGACCTTGAGTAACAGTAAACTGTACACGTTGGCCTTCAGCTAAAGTTTTAAAACCGTCGCCAGAAATTGCGCTAAAATGTGCGAACACGTCTGCGCCAGATTCTTGCTCGATAAAACCAAAACCTTTTGCTTCGTTAAACCATTTTACTGAACCAGTAGTTGTATTAGACATAATATGTATCCTAAAAAATTAATATAAGTGTGCCTGAAAAGAGGCGATTGAGCCGGAAAAAATAGTTAACTTGAGGATATCGCGTAGGATTATTACTAAAACAACTCGGTACTAACAAATAAAACAGAACTTCTTTCAAACTAGTATTCAAAATGGGTTATTGCTAACCCATCAAATTGTTTAGCAATTAGATGCTAACGATGTTTTCAGCTTGTGGACCTTTTTGACCTTGAGTAACAGTAAACTGTACACGTTGGCCTTCAGCTAAAGTTTTAAAACCGTCGCCAGAGATTGCGCTGAAATGTGCGAAAACATCAGGACCAGATTCTTGCTCGATAAAACCAAAACCTTTTGCTTCGTTGAAAAATTTAACTGTACCAGTTGTAGTATTAGACATAATAGTATCCTAAAAATTAATAAAAGTGCGCCTTAAATTAGGCAATTTAACAGGAAGAAAACATACATTTAACTGAGGATAACGCGAAGGATTATTACTAAAACAACGTGGTACTTACAAATAAATAGGGTTTTCTGTCAACCCGATGGCAAGCAGGATAACAGTAAATTAAGTTATATACCAAGCCCTATTGTAAATTTATTTTAGAGTAAGTGCTTTATTTGTTTGTTTGTTTTTTAACTAGCTAGTTATGATTGAGATGATCTTTTTAACTTGTAAATTAAAATTAAGTTTATTTTAATCAAAGCTTTATGCTTGTTTTTGTACACAGTTTTAGAGTAGGTAAAATACAGGTTTTAACTGGTTAAAACATGACCTAATTACCTACTAAATTTTTTGATATATATCTTAAATAACGTGATTCATTAGCTCTAAATTACAAATCCAAGTATTAATAATGCAATCCAAAGTGTTTCAGCAACAATTAAAATAATAGGTTTTATACCTACTTCGGTAAGTTTTCCTAAATTAGTTTTCATACCAATGGCTGAAATAGCCGCAATTAAAAAGAACTGCGAAAGTTCGTTAGCGGTTTCAAGCACTATTATAGGAAGAGAAAAGCAGCTATTTATTATCATGAGTATGACAAAGCCAATTAAAAACCCAGGGACTTTAGGTAATTCTCCGTGTTTTTCTTTATTTGAGCGATTAATAACAACCATCATAATAAGTACAACGGGTAGCAACATAGCAACACGTACAAGTTTAGTTAGGGTTGCTATATCGCCAGTCTCAGGTGATACCGAATAACCAGCACCTACTACCTGCGCTACGTCGTGTATTGTGCCGCCTAAAAATACGCCTGCATTATGGGCGTCAAACTCAAGGTAATTAACCACAATAGGGTAGAGGATCATTGCAAGGGTCGACATGGCTGTTACGCCAATAACCGTAAGTAAAGTATCGCGCTCTTTATGTTCGCTGTTTGGCATAATAGAGGAGATAGCTAGCGCAGCAGACGCTCCACAAATAGCAACCGAGCCGCCAGTAAGTGCACCAAAGCGCTTTTGTAAGCCAAATGCGCGCGCAAGTACTACGCCTAAAATAATAGTAGTAAATATAGCGCCCGCTAACATAAGTGCGGTTTGCCAACCCAGTGTTACTAAATCTCCCAGTGCTATGCGTGTGCCTAGCAGCACTATACCTACGCGCAAAACCGTGGTGCCGGTAAAGTCGATACCTTTGGCGCAAGGGCTATCGCTTTGATATAAAAATGAGACTGCCATACCCAGTAACAAAGCAAACAGCATGGCTGGCGCGCCGTAATGCTCACTTAAAAATAAAGCGGCAAGGCCAGTCATTGCAGCAATGCTGGCACCTTGCCATAAAGGTGATATTTTACAGCTTAATTTACTACTTAAGCGCTGCATTACGCTTTAGCTGCGGTAAGTGCTACTAACACTTGGCGTTTACGTTCGCCTATGAAAGGGCGGCGACCATGCATAGCCATTTCGTTATCAACTAAGGCTACATCGCCATCTTGCCATGCAAGATCAAAGGTAAATACTTTAGAAAGCTCAACAATTTTATCAAGGCCTGCTTTAGGAATAGCACTGCCATCGCCAAAGGTAATGGCAACCGATGGGTTTTCGCGTACGCCTTTCCAGCCCATGTAAGCGGCAATCAGTTGGTTATAAAAAACCTGAACGTTGTTTTCAAGAGTTACTACAGCAGGAAGTACCGGTGTAACGGCTTTTAGTGAGCCGTCTTCAAGCCACTCCCACTCGTAACCCAGTTCGGTTAATTTGTTATGTGCTTCGTCTTTAGTTTCAACGCTTAGTGTACTTTTCCAGCTTCGGCCTTGGCCTGATGTTGCATCGTCAGCGGCTGGCATATAGGTGGTGTACTTTAGACCTTTGTGTTCAAAGTCATGGGCAAGTTTGCTGTCGTACTCTTTTAATGCGCTAAATAACTTATCTGATCGGCAAAGAGGTGTTGAACCACCTTCTTCTGCGGCCGATTTACAAAAAAAGAATAACTTACTTGGCGATATAGGTGTTTGCGCCATTTCGTGGTGTAAGTATATTTCTACATCTTTTGGTGCTTCGTTGGCTGTAAATACACGCTCGGTAAAATTAATACGCACCGCGTTTGAAAGCGACTCTTTATAAGTAAAATTGTCGTAATCAAACCCAGCTGAAAACGTATCAAATGTTTCGGCGCTATTTACAGGAAAGCCACGAAACAACACAGCTCCTGAGCTGCGAAGTTTTTTGGCCAGTTCGCTTTTATTGGCGCGAATGAAAGCTACCGCTTCTTCAACGGTGCTGGCGTTATTGTTATTAACCACAATGCACGGAAAAACCGAATCATCGAATGTTAATTGAGTTGGCACTGAGGCGTAGTTAATTTCGGTAGCTGACATTGTATGTTCCTAATCGTAAATTGGGTGAAAACGGTTAAAGGCAGCTTCACAAAAGTGCCCAGGGTCGTTAAATCGGCGATTACTATTAAGCGCAGAAATTTGCGCCATTTCTTGCTCTGTTAATTCAAAATCAAACAGTGCGAGGTTTTCTTTCATGCGTTCAAGTTTTGAAGTTTTTGGAATAATGGCAGTGCCACGTTGCACGCCCCAGCGAAGTACGACTTGTGCTGGCGTTTTGCCATGATTTTGTGCAGCCGCTTTAACAACGCTTTGCTCAAGAACCGATTCGGTTTTATCTGCCATTTCAAGCTCAAGATACGAAAGTGCACCCAGTGGTGAAAACGCAGTAACCGGAATATCGTACTGCTTTGCTAATCTTACTAATCGCTCTTGCGTTAAATAAGGGTGCGACTCAATTTGCAACATAGCGGGTTTGATATTTGCGTAGGTCATTAAATCGTGAAGCAGTGCGCTTGAGTAATTACATACCCCAATGCGTTTTGCTTTGTTGCTGTGTACTTGTTCTTCCATTGCTTGCCACGTTAAATAAAGTGGTACTTTTGCCAACTCCATTTGTGGGTTTTGCGCGTCTGGGTCAACAAACCATTCTGGTGGGTAGCGGGTTTCTATTGGCACAAATGTTTGCGCAATCGGAAAATGAATTAGGTATAAATCTAAGTAATCTAACTTTAAGTCACTTAGTGTTTTATCTATCGCGAGGCTAACATGCTCTGGTGCATGAAAGGTATTCCACAGTTTTGATGTTATCCATAATTCTTCGCGGGTACATAAGCCATCGCTTATTGCTTGGGCTATGCCATCGCCTACTTGTTCTTCGTTACCGTAGTCTGATGCGCAATCAAGATGGCGGTAACCTGCCTTAATGGCTTGGTATACCGTTTGTGCACAATCTTCTTGTGCTACTTTCCATAAACCGAACCCTACTGGAGGGATATTATTTAATGAACTCATTGGGAATTCCTGTTAAAAATGCATAATGACTTAGGTCTTGTATAAGATATAAGTTATTATACGAATCAAACAGTGTCAATACTGTGTTAACAGCAAAGTAGTAAATGGTTTAGTTAAAAAACCTGCAGGCAGCAAAAAGGCAGCGTTTGCTGCCTTTAAAAAATATTTAATTATTATGCGCTAAAGTGGGTTGTTAGCAATAAAGAGACTCTTTATCAGTCGAGCTCAATTTGATAGTGGTAATGATCGCTACGGCATTTGCTTTGGCGGTATTCAATACGCTTACCTTCGATTGATTCGGTAATACGTGATACCAGCAGCAGTGGGTCGCCAGCTTTAATAGCTAGCATTTTGGCATCATCCATTGTAGCAAGTACGGCTTTAATACTGTCTTGGGTTTTGTGTACAGTTTGGTTAAATTTGGTCTGATAGTAATGGTACAATGTATGCGGAATATCACTACTTTGATGTATATCAGGAAAGTAGCTTTGCGGTAGGTATATAGTTTCGCTCATGCAAAATTCGTTATCAAGAATACGCCTACGAACAAGCTTAGTAACTTTGTCTTTTTTATTAAGTTGCAACGCTTCTATTACTTCAACTGGCGCTGCACAAAGCTCAACCGATAGCAGTTCAGCCTTTGGCAAATCGGCGCCTTTACCGTCTGCTTGTAACGGAAAAAATCTAAATAATGCATCTTGCGCAGTATGTTGCGATACAAACGTACCAACGCCTTGGCGACGAGTCACTATTTTATTGTCGGTTAATAAGTTTAGTGCTTTACGAACCGTACCTTGGCTTACGTTAAATTCTTCAGCAAGGCGAAATTCGCTTGGTAGTGCTTCGCCAGGTACCCAGCGTCTTTCAACAATGAGCTGTTTAATATAATCAGCCACTTGTAAGTAAAGCGGTTGAAAAGCCAAGCTTGGGCCACTTAATTTGTGATCAAACATAGAGTTACTCATTATTATTTACCATTAAATTTAATCCACCTGTAGTTATATCATAGGTGAAACCTTTTACGCATATTTGCGCTAGCTCAATTAAACGTGAACTACTGCTGTAATGTTTTTATAGGCGCAAAATATACATTATGCCTAAAAACAAATCGTTACACTACAATAGCTCACCCTTAGGAAATTAAAAGTGCTCAGTATTTCTTTCGAACTCATTTTGCTTATGGCGCTGTGCCTAAGCCTCGCCACTATTATGCAAACTCTTAGCGGGTTTGGCTTTGGGTTACTAGTGGTTGCAAGCTTTACATTGCTTGATGTATTGCCGCTTACAGCAACTACATTTTTAGTAAGCTTATTGGGTTTGGTTAACTCTACAACCGTGGTGGTTAAAAACCGCAGCTCGGTAAAAGTACCCGAGCTAAAACTTATGTTGTATACCGGTATTCCGTTAATGCTGGTAGGTTTTGTGCTGCTTGAGTTTATGTCGTCGCATTTAACGCACTATTTAAACTTTATTTTAGGCGTAAGCATTCTATTGTGCTGCGCTTTAATGCTGATTGGCCGCGATCGTGCTAATAAACAAAGCCGTCCTCGTTCGTTTTTAATAGCCGGTGGGGTAAGTGGATTACTTGGAGGGTTGTTTTCAACCTCTGGGCCACCGCTTGTGTTTCAGTGTTATAAGCAAAGTTGGTCTATTGAAGCTATTCGCAGTACGTTATTAGCGGTATTTACTATTGGCGGGCTAGTACGTGTAGGTATCGCTTTATTTGGTACTTTGCCAGAGCTCGACATTATGTTTTTAATTGCAGCGGCTATTCCTTTAGTGTTGCTAGTTACGCATTTTGCTCGTAAATTAACGCCCTACGTAGACGCTAAATGGATACGCATTATAGCTATTACGCTGCTAGGACTGAGCGGCGTATCGCTGGTGGCTACATCGGCGCCGGGTATATTTTAAAAATCGCGATGTAAATAATTCATCTTAGGGTTATTTACATTGACATGGGGATTACAATTATTTAACTTGTGTCTTATACAAGACTAATAATTGGTTAAGGAACTCCCATGAATGCATTTGAATTACGTGAGCCAGACTGGAACGCAATAGAGCCAGCACGCTTAACCGCACCGCCAAAGTTACAAGGTAATGTGCTGGTTTTGCCCACTCAGTTTGGTGATATTAGCGTAACGATAAGCCAGTTTGGTTTACGTTTAAATGCAGGCACCACACATGACGAGCAGTTTAAAATATTAACCACAACCCCATCAGAATATCCCCTTACACTTAGCAAAAACAATAATGATTACAGTGTAAGCGGTGGCGAATACCGCCTAGAATTTTACAGCGACCCTTTTCATTTCAAATTTTATAAAAACGATGAGCTAGTACAGCAATCAGCAACTGATGGCCACTTTGTACGCCAGCACCGTTTACCGCCACTAGCAAAAACCGATAACGGCTGGATTTTAAGCCTTGAGCTTAACTACGATGAGGCCGTGTATGGCCTTGGCGAAAAGTGGGGCAAGCTTGATAAACGCGGCCAACTTATTCGTTCATACAACCACGATGCGCTGGGTGTTAACGCCGAAAAGTCTTATAAAAATACCCCGTATGCATGGAGCCCAGAAGGCTGGAATTTATTTGTACATACACCCGCGCCTGTTACCCATGGCGTAGGTTATGCATTGTGGTCGCAACGCGCTTATGTATGTTTAGTTGAAGATGACGCGCTAGATGTCTTTTTATATCAAGAACAAACACCTGCTCAAAGTATTAACCGCTATTGTGAACTAACAGGCTTTGCACCGGTGCCACCGCAGTGGAGCTTTGGTGTTATTTTATCAAAAGCGTATTACAAAGATGCCGACGAACTACTTAGTGTTGCCCGCGAAGTACGCGCTAAAAAAATGCCGTGCGACGTAATTACCCTTGATGGCCGAGCATGGCAAGACACCGACACTCGCTTTGCCTTTGAATGGGACCCAACACGCTACGCCGACCCAAAACCAGTGCTTGATGAACTAAAAGCGATGGACTTTAAAATTTGTGTGTGGGAATACCCGATGATCTCGGTAAATAACCCATTGTTTGCTAAAGCGGCCGAAAACGGCTGGCTTATAAAAGACAAACGCACAGGCAAAGCGTATCAATACGAGTGGGATTTAAGTCCATTTGGCGAAGTACTTACGCCGCTGCCAGAGTCGGGTATTTTAGATTTTACGCACCCTGATGCTTACGAATACTGGCTCGAATCGCACAAGCCATTGTTTGAGCTTGGCGTAGATATGATAAAAGCAGATTTTGGCGAGCAGCTAGAAGACGAAAATATGGTATCGCACAGTGGCGACAGCGGTATAAGATTACACAACGTTTATAGCATGTTGTACAACCGCTGCGTTTATGAAGCCGCCGAAAAATACTGTAAAACAGGGCCATTTTTATTTAGCCGCTCAGCATGGACGGGCAGCCAACGCTTCCCTGCACAGTGGGGCGGTGACCCACAAGCCGATTGGCAAGGTTTAGCGGCGAGTATTCGTGGCAGCTTAGCGTGGGGTATGTCGGGCGGACCGTTTTTTGCAACCGATATTGGCGGTTTTTACAAAGACACTCGCGACGCAGAGCTTTACGTGCGCTGGGCGCAAGCCTCAGTATTTAGCGCACACATGCGCTTGCATGGTATTGGCCCTCGCGAACCGTGGTCTTATACTGAGCAAGCAAGTGACGCGGTATTTGCAGCACTTAAACTACGCTACCAACTTATTCCTTATTTAGAACAAAGTGCAGAGCAAGCGCAGCAAACCGGTTTGCCGATTCAGCGTGCAATGGCACTGACATTTCCTGATGATGTGCTAGCACATAGCTTTGATCAGCAATTTATGTGCGGTGAAAAATTACTGGTTGTGCCATGTGTAGTACCAAAAGGTAAAGTGAAATTTTATTTACCACAAGGCAGCTGGATTCGCTTTCCTGATAAACAAGCTTACGAAGGTGGTAAGTACTACGAGCACACACTCGCACTTGAAGAAATGGCAGTATTTATGCGCGAAGGCGACAGCCTAATGCTTGGCCCAGAGGTTCAACACACAGAACAAGACATGAGCCAATTAACGCCATGGCCTAAATAAAATTCGGCTTAATAAAAAACACACAACACACACACAACACACATACAACACACACAATAATAAAGATATTAGCTTACTTTTTACCGAGTAAAGTAAGCTAAAAGGGGCGCAAGATGGAAGGTATGAACATTACCATGACACTGCTATCGTGCTTGGCGTTTATGGCGCTGGTGGGATATATCTCGTACCAAAAAACCAAAGGGGAAGTTAATACCCAAGACGGCTATTTTTTAGCGGGTCGTGGGTTAACGGGTACGTTTATAGCAGGGTCGATGATCCTCACTAACTTATCGGCAGAGCAACTTATTGGTCTTAATGGCTCAGCCTATGGTTACAACCTAAGCTCAATGGCGTGGGAAGTAACCGCAGGGATCTCAACAATCATTATGGCGTTGATCTTTTTGCCGCGTTATTTAGCGGGTGCGTTTTCTACCTTACCTGAATTTTTACGGGATCGTTTTGACGATACCGTACGGCGCATGACGGTGATCTTATTTATGGTAGGGTATTGTTTTATAACGATCCCCTCAGTTTTATACTCAGGATCAATAGCCGTACTTAGGCTGTTTGATGTACCCACCTTATTAAATATGAGTTACGAAGCAAGCCTGATTGTCACCATTATTACAGTGGGCTCAGTTGGCGCAATATACGCTGTTTTTGGCGGTTTAAAGGCGGTTGCGGTGTCGGATACTATTAACGGTGTTGGGCTACTTATTATTGGTATTTTAGTGCCAACACTGGGTTTAATTGCATTGGGTGACGGGAGTTTTTCAGAAGGATTAAGCACCCTTGTAAACACCGATACAGAAAAGCTCAACGCTATTGGCAGCAGCGACGATCCTGTGCCATTTGGCACTATTTTTACAGGTATGATCTTAGCTAATTTGTTTTATTGGGGCACCAATCAGTACGTGATCCAGCGTACATTGGGCGCTAAAAACTTAGTAGAAGGCCAAAAGGGCGTGTTGTTTTCAGGGTACTTTAAAGTGTTAGTGCCGTTTATGATGATGATCCCAGGCGTTATTGCTTACCATCTTTATAAACACGAAAGCCTGCCCACTATCGATTTAGCTTATCCACATTTAGTAAAAGAAGTACTTCCACAGTATTTGTCTGGGTTCTTTTTAGCGGTGCTACTAGGTGCCGTATTTAGCTCGTTTAACTCACTGTTAAATAGTGCAGCAACCTTATTTTGTTTAGACGTTTACAAACCAATGAAAAAAGACAAAGTAACAGACAGCCAACTTATAAAAGTGGCTAAAATTACCAGTATTATTATTGCCGTATTATCGTTTATAACCGCGCCATTATTGATGTTTGCACCTGAAGGCTTATGGCACATAATTCGTGTATTTACAGGTTTTTACAACATTCCGGTCATCACAATTGTATTGGTAGGTTTGTTTACTCGAAAAGTGCCTGCACTGGGCGCTAAAGTCGCGATTATATTCCATATTATTGCCTACACCTTGCTTAAATTTGTATGGGATGTAGACATTAACTTTATTCATATTTACGCCATTTTGTTCATAATTGAATTGGCAATAATGCTGGGTATTGGTTACTACAAACCACTTAAAACACCATGGCAATTTACACGCAAAGCCGAGGTAGACCTTAATCCTTGGAAGTACGCATTGCCTTGCGCCATCGTATTAGTAGGCCTAATTGTTAGCTTATATATATTGTTTTCTCCGCTCGGATTAGTGGGTGGAACCAGTGTGTACTTTGTACCAAGTTTAGTTGCTGTTTGGTCTACTGTTTTAGTGCTTAGCTGGTGGAGTGTACGTCGTTGGCAGGTTCGTTACGAAAATAGCTTAGCGCGTATTGGGGCTAAAAACGCCGCATAACGTGCGGCTATATTCTATACACCAAACTTAAATCACATTTAATTCACATAATGTTTGCATTAGTAAGATAGTTTGTTTAAATTTAAAGCTCTTATATAAGATATAAGAGCTTTAAGGAAAGTATCACACACACTGACACCGCTTTTTAGCAACTCACACAATTGCTAGCGCGGTACCACACAGCACACGCACAATATGGAGAATGACATGAGAGCTAAAAAGTCCGTCTTAAGCTTGGCAGTCACGTTAGCAATGACAACCGGTTTAGCGCTTAGCGCGCAGGTACATGCACAGCAAGAGCAAACCGAACAAGAACAACAAAAAACAGAAACAGCTAAAAACGATACATTTGAAAAAATAGTCGTTACTTCACAAAAAAGAACGCAAAGTTTAAACGAAGTACCTGTTGCGGTATCGGTACTTAATAGCGATCAAATTAATTCAGCTTTTGCTAATAACATGGAAGGCTTACAGTCACTTGTTCCTTCGGTTAGCTTTAGAAAAGGCACCACAACACGTAACTCAGCGCTAACAGTGCGCGGTATTGGTACTATTTCATTTAGTATTGCTGCCGAGCCAAGTGTGGCAACTGTTGTTGATGGCGTGGTACTTGGCCGCTCGGGTCAAGCCTTTGCCGATTTATACGACGTAGACCGCATTGAAGTATTACGCGGGCCACAAGGTACGTTATTTGGCAAAAACGCCTCAGCAGGTGTGGTAAATATTACCACTAAAGATCCGTCGTACGACACAACCGGCAGCGTAGAAACCTCGTTTTATCAAGATAACGAATACCGTTTTAAAGGTGTTATAAGCGGCGGTTTAACCGACGATTTAGCCGCTAGCTTAACGGTATTTAAAGGCAAGTTTGACGGTTACATTGATAACGTTTACAACAACGAAAAAGTAAACGGTTATGACCGCGAAGGTGCACGTGCTGTATTTAAATACGAGCCAGAGGACGACTTAAGCGTAAAATTTATAGCTGAATTTTATAACGCAGACGACGATTGTTGCGCCGACTTAGAAGCCCTGCCAAGTGGTCGTAATCCTGATTCAAAAGCAGCGCCAAACAGTAATGGTATTGTTGATGGCGTAGCCGATATTGACCTAGACCAACGCAAAGTAGACCATGATTACGAGTCGCGCACAATTGACGAACATAGCGCGTTTTCGGTGCAAGTTGATAAAACAATTGGCGACTATACGTACACGTCAATTACAGCGCAGCGCTCATGGGATAATACCGAATACCGCGAAGGCGACTTTACCTCTATTGCTGGCGACAGCAGCGAGCCAGTATTTGGCGCGCCGTTTCAACTACATGATATTGGTGCACAGCAATGGGATCAGTTTTCGCAAGAGTTTAGAGTTACATCAAACCTAGCAGGGCCATTTAACTATGTTGCTGGTTTATTTTACTGGAACATGGATTCACAACGTAACTTTACTCGTGATGCAAGTTGTCAAAACAATGGTGGCCAGCTTGATAGCGCAATGGCTTTTTACGCGCAAAATAACTTATCGGGCGCAGAGCTTGATGCCGCACTTGCTGATTTAGAAGGTTACACACAAGGGCTAGGCGTTAGCTGTAACGCAAACGATATTGTATCGGCCACTGCTTTTATGAGCACAGAATTTAACAACTGGGCAGCCTTTGCCGACGGTACTTACGATTTATCTGAAGATTTACGCGTATTATTTGGTATTCGTTACACCGACGATGAAGTGTCTTACACGCATCGCCGTGTAAGCAATGATGTATATGGCCGCACCGGTGTAGGCGTACGCCCAGCAACACTAAATACCGATGACGAAGGCAAAGCAGAAGAAACCAACGTATCGGGTCGTTTAGGTATGCAATACGATTTAGGCGATGGCCAAATGGTATACGGTACCTACTCGCAAGGTTACAAAGGGCCTGGTTTTAATATTTATTACAACTTTAATCCAGACACCGACAGCCGCGAAATATCGCCAGAAGAGTCTGATGCTTACGAAATTGGCTACAAATACGCAAGCCGCGAGTTTGTGTTTAACATGGCACTTTTCAGAACAGAAATTGAAGGTTTTCAAGCTAACAACTTTGACTGTTCAGACGGCACCTGTATTACCCGCTTAACAAACGCGGGCGATGTAAGCACACAAGGTGTTGAAGTTGACTTTATGTGGGCTGCAACAGAGTCACTAACGCTTACCGGTGGTGTCGCTTATATTAAAGCCGAAATTGACGAGTTTAATTGTCCGGCAGAAGTAGCTGCAGGTTCGTGTACTGACCGCTCTGGCTTAGATGTTCCATTTTCGCCAGATTTAAAATACTCACTAACAGCTGACTACTTTATTGAAACTGAGCATGGCTTTAACGTACACATAAATAGCTCATACATTTACACCGACGAGCAATACTCAGACTTGCCAGATAACGTAGGCGAGTTTAACCCAGCGTCGTTACTGCCAGATTACGGCATTTTAAACGCAAGTGTTGGCTTATCGTTTAAAGATGATGCGTTTAGAGTATCGCTTATTGCTAAAAACTTAACCGACGAAAGCTACGCAACTACCTACAGTGGCGATAACTTCCGTTACCAAATACCGCGTGATGCAGAGCGCTACTTTGGCGTATCGTTTAAGGCGCGTTTTTAATATTTAAATAATTACATTTAATAATTTCCCTGAAAATAAGCGCAACGTTTTACACGTTGCGCTTTTTTAATCAAAACAATCCTTTTGTATGCTTTTTAGGTTTTTTTGTAAATTAATTGTACAGGTGGGCGTTGTTGTTCTATCTTTTTTGTACCTATTTAGGTTCAATTATTAAGGATAAAAATGAAAACTATATTAATTACTACAGGTATTATTTTGGCATCTATTTTTTCTGCACAAGCGAGTGCAGACCAAATGGAATGTTACGTAGATACTCAAGCATATGACCAATTTACTCCTAATCATTGTTTTGCTGTGATTTATGGTAAAAGAACAGCTACAGCAGTATTCAGAGTGGTAGGTAATGGCTCTGACATTGATAGTGTTGTTTGGTCAAATGCTGCGTCGTCTTGTGGCGTATCGGGTACATCATGCTCATTCTCGATAAAATCATTTAAAAGTAATAAAGCAGAAGCAACGGTATTATATACAGATGGTACTTGGAGCAAAGTTTCTGCAACGGCTTCGTTTGAAGATGGTCATTAATAAAAATAATAACGTTTATTGAATGAATAAGCGCAACGTTTAACACGTTGCGCTTTTTTATTTTTGTGACTTATTTTTGTAATAGTTTAGTCATTTTACTTTCATCAAAATTACCTTTATCAGTCACATCTGTTTTCTATAGTGCAGCGGTTGATCTTTTTTGTGTTTACACATTTCAAAAAATAACCACTAAACAATGGGAATTACGGATGAAAATTAAAAAAGTCGCTGCGGCAATCGCGCTAACGTTAACGTTTAGCGCAGTGAGCCATGCTGATGTACTACCGCAAAGCCAAAAAGACAGCAGCTGGTATAGCGCTGCGCAAACTAAACTAACAACAAAAACAGCACAAGCGCAGGCTACACAAGCCACTAAAGCTAAAAACGTCATTTTATTTGTGGGCGATGGTATGGGTATTTCTACACTTACCGCCGCGCGCATTTTACAAGGGCAGCGTAATAACCAATCTGGCGAAGAAGGTTATTTAAGCTTTGAAGAGTTCCCATACTCTGCACAAGTTAAAACGTATAACGTAGATGCTCAAACTCCTGATTCAGCAGGCACGATGACGGCTATTATTTCGGGTGTAAAAACCGATGTGGGCGTTATTGGTGTAGACGAAGATATTGAACGCGGCGTGTGTTCAACAGTGGCAGGTAACGAGCTAATTACCGCGACTGAATTGGCTGAAATTAAAGGGCTATCTACCGGTATTATTTCTACAGCACGTATTACTCATGCAACCCCTGCTGCCACATATGCTAAATCGGCTGACCGTAACTGGGAGGACGTATCAGATATGCCAGAAGATGCAGTAACGGGTGGCTGTGAAGACATTGCATCGCAACTGGTTAACTTTGAAAAAAACCTAGAAGCACGATTTGTAGGGACCGACGTAGACGGCCTTGATTTTGTAATGGGGGGCGGTCGTCGTCACTTTTTACCAAAAGACGAAACAGCTAACTCAACAGATGCAGTAAGTGCTATAGAAGGCGACCGTACTGACGAGCGCAACTTAGTAACTGAGTGGCAAACACAATACCCAGATGCTACGTACGTGATGGATCAAACAGGCTTTGATGCAATAAGCGATGACGCCACTAAAGTATTTGGTTTATTTAACGAATCCCACATGCAATACGAAGCTGACCGCGCAAACGATGTAGCGGGCGAGCCTTCACTTACCGATATGACCACTAAAGCAATTGAAGTGCTTGGTAAAAACGATAATGGATTTTTCTTAACGGTTGAGTCAGGTCGAATTGACCATGCGCACCACGCGGGTAATGCATACAACGCACTTAACGACACCATTGAGTTTGCTAAAGCCGTGCAAGCAGCGGTAGATAACACCAATCCAGAAGAAACCCTTATTTTAGTCACCGCCGATCACAGCCATGTATTTACTATTGCAGGCTATCCTAAGCGTGGTAATCCAATTTTAGGTCAAGTAGTTGCAGTAGGTGCAACAGCACCAAGTTTAGCCGCCGACAACATGCCCTACAGCACAGTAGGTTACGCAAATGGTTTAGGCTTTAGAAACTTAGGCGACGAGACAAATGCTGATGCAAGTTACACAAGTGCTGCTGTTGCAGGGCGTGTTGAGTTAAATGGCGTTGATACAACAACCCCAGGTTTTCACCAAGAAGCAACCGTACCGATGGGTTCAGAAACACACGCAGGTGAAGACATATCTTTACATGCTAAAGGTCCTGGTGCTCAGCTAGCACAGGGCGTAATTGAACAAAACGTTGTATTTCATCTAATTAATCAAGCTCTTGAACTAACTCAGCAATAATGGCGGCTAACATGAACAAATTAACGGTACTTTCTTTGGCAGTAATGGTCGCGCTAGCTGGTTGCTCGAGTGACGATAACAAAAGTGAAAATAATATTATCGCAGTAGATAATACTATTGCAGTGGGCTCTGAGCAGTGCATTAATGGCGGAGTAGAGACGCAAGTAGGCGCAGATACCAATAATAACGACGTGCTAGATAGCGACGAAGTTAACTCAACTAATTTAGTGTGTAATGCACCTGCAACGTCGTTAACAAGCGAGCAGCTAGCCTCACTCACTAGTAATACTTGGTTTAGTGAAGCACAAACAAAATTAGGTGCAGCGCAAACAGCCAGTAGCAACATTGTTACTGAATCAGGCAAAGCTAAAAACGTAATTTTATTTGTTGGCGATGGTATGGGTATTTCTACCATAACCGCAGCACGTATTTTAGCGGGTCAGTTAGAAGGCGAAATGGGTGAAGAACACCAGCTAAGCTTTGAAACTATGCCTTTTTCGGGCTTTGTAAAAACATACAACGTAGATGCACAAACGCCAGATTCGGCAGGCACTATGACCGCAATGGCATCGGGCGTTAAAACCGACGCAGGCGTTATTGGTATTGATGAAGCGGCTGAACGTGGTAATTGTGCATCAGGTAAAGGGCACGAACTTGTTACCTCGTTAGAGCTTGCTGAAATTGCAGGCAAGGCAACAGGGATTATTTCTACAGCGCGTATTACTCACGCAACACCCGCTGCAACGTATGCTAAATCAGCAGAGCGTAACTGGGAAGATATCTCCGATATGCCAGAAAGTGCCGCAACATGTGAAGACATTGCATCGCAACTGGTTAACTTTGAAGCCAACTTAGAAGCACGCTTCAGTGGTGTTGATGTAGACGGTATTGACGTAGTAATGGGCGGCGGTCGTCGTCACTTTTTACCAAAAGATGCCGCGTTTAATTCAGCCGATGCAGTAAGCGCTGTTGAAGGGGATCGAACAGATAACCGCGACTTAACCGCAGAGTGGAAAACGCAATATCCAAATGGCACTTACGTAATGGATCAAACCGGTTTTGATGCAATAAGTGACGACGCCACTAAAGTATTTGGTTTATTTAACGAATCCCACATGCAGTACGAAGCAGACCGTGCAAACGATGTTGCAGGCGAGCCTTCGCTTTCACAAATGACCGAAAAAGCAATAAACGTGCTTGATAACAACGAGCAAGGTTTTTTCTTAACGGTTGAGTCGGGTCGAATTGACCACGCGCATCATGCGGGTAATGCTTATAACGCATTAAAAGACACTATTGAGCTTGCTAAAGCCGTCAAAGTAGCAATGGAAAACACCAACCCAGAAGAAACATTAATAGTTGTAACAGCCGATCACAGCCATGTATTTACCATTGCAGGTTACCCTAAACGCGGTAACCCAATTTTAGGTAAAGTGGTTGCAGTAGGTGCTACTGAGCCAAGCTTAGCTGCCGACGATATGCCATACACAACTGTTGGTTACACCAATGGTGGTGGCTTTAGAAACCTAGGCAGCGAGACCGATGCCGATGCAGGTTATGCGTTTGCACCAGTTACAGGGCGTGTTGATTTAACAGATGTTGATACAACAACACCTGGTTTTCATCAAGAAGCACTGGTACCAATGGGCTCAGAAACACATGCCGGTGAAGACGTAGGCGTTTATGCAATGGGGCCAGGTGCACACTTGGTAACAGGCACAAACGAGCAAAGCTTTTTATTCCATGTAATGGACTTTGCGGCTGATTTAGTTAAAACAGCAGACGAAAAAGTAACGCAGTAAGCCGCTCAAAAGCGTACTTTTTAAGTATATAAAGTACGCACGCAAATTGAGTATTTAAAAACAACTCATACCCTGTGTGAGTTGTTTTTTTATGTCATAAAAATGCCATTGTAAGTCGTTATTGTATGGCTATTACAGTGACGTTTAAATAAGAGATTAACTGATGAAAGTAGCATTATTTTTAATGGCAACCTTAGCAAGCACCAGCACATTAGCAACGCAGTGCGATATTAATGCCGAATATTTAAAAGCCGATTATAAAATTACCAACAGCCATAAAGCGCAGCAAAGTAATGATTCACTTACCCTTTGGCGGAACGATCAGCAAGTAGCGCATCAACGCCAAGTAATTACCGAGCTTTGGCAACATTTAGCTAATAAGCAAATTCGGCCTATTCGCTATTTTAATGCCCAGCAACGCGGTATTGAATATCAGCCATCTGAGGTACGCGGCGTACAAAGTTGGAGTGCTAAAAGTCAGCTGGTGGATAACCACCTAATCGAAAAAATGACCCTAGTAAACACCCAAAACACAGGCTGCGATGAAGTAAAAAACTACGAACTTACTGAAGGCGATAACCAATTTAAACTCGCTTTATTTACGCAATCAAACTTAGTTAAAACCTTTAACGTAACCAATAAAAAAGCCCAAACAAACACCGTGCTTAGCCTTAATAATGTAAGCAGTAATAAAGCAGAAATAACTGAACAGTTTGCCAAATGGGATCGCTTTCAAACCACCGACTACGCCGACATTGGCGATAACGAAAACGACCCGTTTTTAGCTAAAATGATAAACCTTGGTTTTATAGAGCACAGCGCCACAGGTTTTTATAACCAGCAAGGCGAGGCTATTGAAGGTGGGCATCATCACTAGGTTTTAAATGTTGTAGCTCATAGCTAAAAAATGACAGGCGGCTATGAGCTACAAGTATGTATTCAAAAATAGATTAATTTAAGCCATTCCCACCCAGGTAATACAACAAACACTTTCCTATTTTTATAAAACACACACTATCAGCCGCATAATATTTATAGTTGGTAATAATTTACACTATTTGATATTAATAGAAGTTCACACAATAGGAACATTCATCCATTAAGTAAGAAAAATGTTCTCAGATAAAGTTGCTATACCTTATGGAGTATTCATGAGTTCCAATGAATCAAACAACCCGTCAATTGACAATTTAATAGGTACATATCATGAGTTGGATACATTAGGGCTAATGAACGAAGATCTCCAAAAAGGTTCTGAAATTTTAGATGTAGTGAGGAAGTTTAATCCTATGTTTAAGGATGAGGCCTGGGTTTTAAATAACTATTTACCTTTTGATAGTTGTCAGAGTGCTTTGTTTTTAGCAGAAAAAGGAAAGTTAGATAAAGCAAATCTCGCTCTTATAGAGGGAGTAACAGATGGCATTGATAAATTCATGTTGCATTTAGCTGGGGCGCCGGCGTTTAACGATCGAAAAGCTATTTTAGAAAATGCACGTGAATTATATTTACAAGGTAATCACTCTGCTGCTGTTTTATTACTACTAATAGCATTAGATGGAATATCAAATGATATAGCAAATTTAGGTATATTTGCTCAAAATTCCGATCTGGGTGCATGGGATTCTATTACCCAATATGAAGAGACATTTACTTATATCCAAGAAAACTTTCTTACCAAGAACCGAACAAAAACAAACTTGGAAGAAATCTATTTGCCTTATAGAAATGGTATTTTGCATGGTAGAGATGTAAATTTTTCAAACTCACATGTTTCCGCAAAATGTTGGAATATACTGTTCACTTTGCGCACTTGGTATATGGATAAAAAAGATGAGCCTTATAAAAAAAAGCAATTGATAAAAAAAGCGAATTTAAAAAATAAAAATGAGATATACGATCATTACTTAAATAGGTTTCAAGAGCGTTTGAATAAATCCGGATCTACTGAAGACTTCGGGGTACTTGATATAGTGACAACTTTTTTTAATAGCTGGCAGCATAAACAATGGGCAAAAATTGTTCCTCTAATGTATCACCTAGTTGGAAAACATAAAGGTAAGGCAGCACGTGAGGTTAAGGAAAACTACTCTAAGTTTGAATTAAAGGACTATAGAATTATTGGATTTTCGAATGAGAACCCAAGTAGTGCAAGTGTGCAATCTATCTTAAGTGTTTTAACTCATGGGGAGCTTAAAAAATATACTATTAATTTAAGAATTAATTATTCTTGCGATGAGCTTCTAGCAATCCCGATTGGTCACCCAAACGGAACCTGGGGAATTGTCCAAAACTCATTGTCTGAAATTCTATTTAGTGGAAGGAGATAAACTAAAACAGTGGATTGAGTTTATACATCGCAATCCACTATTTTAGTCCATTTAATGCTGTTTTAGCACTATCCGCAGACACTACAAAACCAACTACCTAAATTACTCAAGATGAGCATCATCAGGCTTTTTCGGTTTACTCGCTACTTCTGTTAAGCCATCTTCGCAATCACCGCTGTCGCAGGTATTTAAATCGCTTTGTGCTTGTTTGTCTTGTTGTAGCACATGTTTTAAATCTTCCATGCGTTGGCGCACTGCTACGCCGTAGCTGGCGTCGTCGCCCCATAATGCAGCAAGTTGTACTACTGCAGCGCGGTCGTGGTCTCTAAACAGTTTACCTGCACGCTCGGCATCTTGTTTAGTGTTACCTAGTAACTCGAGTGCTTCTACGGCAAGGTTAATAGCTGAGTCGACTGTTTCGCGGTTAAACGCATCTACTTTTAAATTAAGTAATTGATACGCATGGCGACGGTCGATTGCGCGGGCAACAATTTTAAGTTGCGGGTAGTTTTTATGGGCGAGCTTAATTATCTCTATGGTTTTATCGGGGTCGTCTATTGCTACTACCAACATTTGTGCGGTGTGCGCGCCTGCGGCTTCAAGGAGTTCTTGGCGTGCGGCATCGCCATAAAATACGGTGTTACCAAAACGGCGCAGTAATTCTATTTGGCTAGGGCTGTGATCAAGTACGGTAATTTCGTAGCCTTGAGCGTGCAGTAAGCGCCCCATAATTTGGCCAAAACGTCCGTAGCCGGCAATAATTACGTGTTTAGCGGTACTTATTTGTTCTGGCTTATCAAACTCAGGCATAGCACTGCTGCTGCGTTTTTGTATTTGCTCATAAACCATAAGTAGTAACGGCGCTATTAGCATTGATACTGCAACAACTAAGGTAACAAGACTGGTTTGCTCGGGCGTTAAAATGCTTAAGGTGGTGGTTACGCTTAAAAGTACAAAGGCAAACTCACCCCCTTGGGCAAGCGCTAAGGCAAATAATAACTGCTGTTTACTGTTAATTTTAAAGGTAACGGCAAGGGCAAATAAAATGCAGGCTTTAACTACAATAAGTAAAACCACTAAGCCTATAACGGTACTAAACTCGTTAAATAGCAGCTCAAAGTTAATTGATGCGCCAACAGTTATAAAAAACAATCCTAAAAGTAAGCCTTTAAAGGGTTCTATATCGGCTTCTAATTCGTGTCTAAATTCGCTCTCGGCAAGTACAACGCCTGCTAAAAAAGTCCCCAGCGCAGGCGATAAACCAATACTTTGCATAACCAGTGCAATAGCGACTACTAAAAAGAGTGCAAAAATAGTAAATATTTCACGCATGTGGGTTTGGGCAATGTATCTAAATAACGGCGCCGATACATATTTACCGCCGGCAATAATAGCGGCAATAACCGCAACCGAAACACATACTTGTTGCCATACAGGCCAGCCTGCAATAATCGAATCGCTGATTTCTTTTGTGCTAGTTTGCGGGGCAAATGCAAGCAGTGGCAATAGGGCTAAAATAGGGATAATTGCGATGTCTTGAAACAGCAATACCGAAAATGCGTTTTGTCCGGCTTCTTGTTTTAGCCAGCCTTTTTCTTCAAGGCTTTGCAGCACAATAGCAGTAGAGGAGAGCGCGAGCATTAAACCAATGGCGAGTGCGGTTTGCCAATGCATGGCAAAAAACCAATAACAAAATGCAAATATAGCCGCTGCCGATAACACAACCTGTAAGCCGCCAAGTCCTAAAATAGAGTGGCGTAATGTCCATAAACGCGAAGGTTGTAGCTCAAGGCCCACTAAAAACAGCATCATTACTACGCCAAATTCAGCGAAGTGCATTACATCGGTTTGATCGCCCACAACACCCAGCGCATAAGGGCCAATGAGAATGCCGGCAATTAAATAACCTAACACAGAGCCAAGTCCGACTCGTTTTGCAATAGGGACAGCTACTATGGCTGCTGCTAAGTAAATTAAAGCAATTTCTAACACGCGTTTATCCTAAGTCATTCTATTTATGCTCAAGGTATTTGAGCATAAATAGAATGACTTAGGTTCTTATAAAATACAATGATTCATGTGGCTGAAAATGCTAAATTAGTCAGTTACTTTTACTGAACCGCTAATATTATCGATACTTACATCGCCCGAGCCTGACTCAGTAATAGTCAGCCCCTTTGCATGGTTAACGCGAATATCACCCGAACCGTCTTCAATTGTTACGCTTGAGCCAATATGCTCAATGATCATGTCGCCAGAGTTATCATCAACATTAACAGCGCCGTTTATATGGCTTATTACTATATCACCCGATCCATCTTCAACGCTTAGCGAGCCGCTTATGTTGCTCACGTGCATTTCGCCAGAACCATCTTCAATAGTCGCATTGCCGCTTACGTTGTTAATATGAATACTGCCAGATCCATCGGTTAATTCTACATTACCCGCGATGTTTTCAAAGTTTACTTCGCCTGAACCATCGTCAACAGTTAGGTTTTTAGCACCGCTTATAGTTAAATCCCCTGAGCCGTCTTTTACATCAATATTGCTTTGCATAGCATTTATTAAAATGTCGCCAGAGCCATCATCAATATCTAAATTTAGATTACTTGGCACAGTAACCACTAAATTAATACTTGGAGATTGACCACTGTAAAAGCTAATACTATTACGACTTTTATTTTGGGCAACAAGCTTTGCCTGTTTACCGTCTTGCTCGAGCGTTAGCTCGTATTCGTCTTCAATATCGGCTGTGTAAATGGTGGCGTTAACACTAATGCTGGTGGCTGTTTTTGAGCCTTTTATTTCAAGTGAGCCTGCACCGCTTAACACATTTAAATATTCAAGATTATTGCTTGGCAGTGATAGCTGCTGAGTTTGCTTTACTGAGGCAACGCTTGGCGATATATGAAATACACAGCCACTTAATAATAAAATGCCGCCAATAAGTGAAAGTGGTTTTGCAATGCTTAATTGTGTTGATGAGCTCATGTTTAGTCCTTTGGTATTTATTGTTTGTATTTATATAAACAATATAGAGCAAAAATGAGGCCGAAATGTAAGCTGTTGTTTTATATAGGGTGGTGGTTTTTTATGAAAGTTGAAATACTAATAAGTGGTTAAAATAACTAATTATTATTATAAAAGGATGCGCGATGCATCCTTTTATAATTGCTCTGCTTTTATTAGGGAACTAATTAAAAGCTGTAAGTAATGTTACCGTATAAAAAACGCCCGTCTAATCCGTAAGGCGCATACGGTGTGTACGGGAATATTTGGCCAAAGTCAGAGTAACCAATGTTATCCACGGTTGCTTGTGGGTACTGATCGAACAAGTTGTTTGCACCAACGGCAAATTTCCAATATTCGTCTGGACGGTATGCCACTTCTAGGTCGGTGATCCACTTAGGGTCTAGGTATTCATCGCGATCAGCTGTAGTTGATATATCAGCGACTTCACCATAACGTGTGGCACGAAGCGTTGTTTGCCATTCGTTAAAGTTCCATACTGCAGATAGGTTCCATTTGCTATCTGGCGTGCCTTCTTCAAAGCGACCTACTTCACGACGTGCAAACACTACGTAGTCGTCACCTAGTGAGTTAAGTTCGCTTGGGTTGTCGTTTACGTGTGTTACTTCGGTATCGTTAAAGTTAGCAGCTACGTTTAGGCGTAAATCACCTAAATCGCTTAAATCTAGGTTATAAGTGGCAACTATATCTACACCTTGCGTGCGTGAATCGATAGCGTTGGTAAAGTAACGTACGCTTTCGGTATTTAGCTCACCGGCATTTTGTAGTATTTCTACTACGGCATCGCCCTCTAAGTTTTCAGACAATACAATACGGTCATCAATATCAATACGGTACGCATCTACGGTTAAGCTAAAGCTGCCTTGCGTGTACATAAAGCCCGCAGTAACGTTTACTGACTCTTCTGCATCTAGCGGCTGAGCACCTAGTGCTTGTGCTGCTGCAGAATCGGTTGGGAATAAACCAACTTCAAATGGTTGGTTGTTTTCAAGTACGGTTGATATTTGGCGGTACGAGCTTTGCGCTAAAGATGGCGCACGGAAACCGGTGCTAATTGCACCGCGCAGCGATAGGTTTTCTGTAATGCTGTAACGCGAGGCAAGTTTAGAGGTAAATGTGTCGCCAAAGTCGCTGTAATCTTCATAACGACCCGCTAAAACTACGTTCCATTTTTCTGTTAAGTAGGTATCAAACTCAACAAATAAAGCGATGTTATGACGGCTTTCGTCAGTCGCACTTTCTGGTCCAAAACCAGCAAGTACTTGCGCGCCACCGGCTGCAATTGGGTTACCATCGCTATCAAGCGCGGTGATGTAAGATGCTTCTTCGCCTTCTTCTATTTTGTAGCTTTCGTGGCGATATTCAGTACCTACGGTAAAAAATACGTCATCAGGTAAGCCTAAATCGAGAGTGGTATTGGCCGTTGCGTTTACTAAAAACTGATCGTAAACCAATGCACCGTTGTCAAATTCGGTTGGGCTGTCGGCACCTAGTGATGTATTAATACTATTTACAACACCGAAACCAAAGTCGTTGCGGCCGTAGTTGGTACTTACATCCCATGTCCAGTCGTTAGTTTCGCCTTGTAAGCCCAATGCAAATGAGTAGTCTTGTACGTCTGTTTCAATTTGCGGTAAAAAGCCATCTGGATACACTTCTAAAACGTTACGGCTGTCTTTTGCACGGCGGTAAAAACCACCTGAATTACCTTCGCGTTTTGAGTAACTACCAAACGAGTAAAGGTTTAAGCCATTATCTAAATCGTAACCCATGTTGTAAAACAAAGCGTAGTCTTCAAGGTCGGCTTTACCAAAGCGGTGGTTGTAACGGTCGATAGTAAACTCGCGTGGGTCTAGGCTGCCGTCATCAAGTTTGGCGTATTGTGGGCGCGGGTCAAAGCCTGAGCGCTGAGTTGAGTCGTTATCACGGTATTCAATTGATACGTTTACAAAACCGTTATCAGATAACGCAAAACCAGAGTTTGCACTAACAGTGCGTGTTGCACCGTCGTTTACTTCTCTGTCGCCACCGGTATTAAAGGCTAAGTCGCCGTTTGCATCTGCGTAGGTGCTGTCTAGCTGAGATACACCAGCCATTTGAGTATCGTATTTACCGTACGTTACGCTTACGCTACCGCCTTCTGAGGCATCTTTAAGTACAATGTTAATTACCCCAGCAATTGCATCAGAACCGTACTGTGCGGCTGCGCCGTCACGTAGTACTTCAACACGTTTAATTGCAGAGGTTGGGATCATGTTCAAATCAACAGCTGTAGAGCCTCGGCCAACAACGCCCGCTAAGTTTAATAGCGCACCAGCGTGGCGGCGCTTACCGTTTATAAGTACTAGTGTGTGATCGGGTGCTAATCCACGTAAAACAGCTGGTTTTGCATGGTCAGTACCATCACCCATAGTGGCACTTGGGTAGTTAAAGCTAGGTACTTGGTTTGCTAGTATTTGGCTTATTTCTAGCTGACCGGTACTTTGCATATCACCGCTGGTAATAATATCTACAGGTACGGTGCTTTCGGCAATACTGCGTAGGCTTCTGCGAGTACCGGTAACCGAAATTACTTCGATATTTTTTTCTGCTTGATTATCTTGCTCTGCGGCAACGGCCATAGAGTAAGGTGTGCTAAGTGCAGTGGTAACGGCCAAGCTAAGTGCGAGTTTATTTGCAGATAAACGCTTAAAAGTCATTAATTGTTCCCCAAGAGCTGCTAGTCGAAAAGGAGCGCATCATATAGAAGCGACTACCCTAGTGCAAAGATAAAAACTATCTAAGATATTCTAAGTTGTTAACACATAAGGTCACTGTTTACGCGCGATATAGGCGTTTGGATCGTTGTAGTTGCAATCTTGTGTCGAATGGTTGCGAATTCAAGGGAATTTTAGATAAAAGTTAGTAAGACGTAAAAAGGCCAAGCAAATGCTTGGCCTTTCAATTTTTTAAATTTAGTGATTTAAATTATTCAGGGGCAACTTCAAGCGTTGTAAATAATGCATAACGTCCTGCATCTACGCCTTCTTCGTTTACTTTAACTTTATTAGAGGTTTCGATTAGGTATAGGCCTGGTTCTTTCCATGTAATTGTAAACATACCATCTTTATCGGTTGTTACTTTTACTTCGCCACGCTCGTTACGGTAGCGTGTGTCGCCTTTTAAAATACTTACTTCAATGCCTTCACCGGCAGATTTACCATCTTGTAGTAATTGAAAACGTGCTTGCTCACCTACAAATAAATCATTTGGATGCGTTGGACCGCTAAGCTCTAAGCCTAAACCTAACTGTGCAGGCTTTGAGGTGCCATTTCGGCTTACAAATGTATCTACTGTTGAAACAACCTTCGTTGTAGTTACATCTTTTGCATTGCTAGGTAACTCGGCTTCTGTTTTTTTACCAAATACGCGCTTGCGCTTACCTTCTTCGTTTTTGTAGAAGGTCATATACATTGGCTTTTGCGTCATGGCAATATGGTAAGTACCTTGCTCTGTTAAGCTTACCGCTGCTGAGCTTTTACGCTTTAGGTAATAAGCACGGATAGTCTCAGATACTTTCTCACCGTTTGGCGCAAGTGCCATTAATAATGTGTCGTCGTACTCTGCGCCTTTTTCTTTTGGCTTAAAGGCTTTATCAGGTGCAAACATTTCGTTTGAAATACTTGCGTCAATCATTACGTAGTGAGCTTTATCGCCAGAAAGCGACGTGTGCGAAGGTAGTAACCAGCGTCCGTGTGCATTTGCTGAAGTTGACACTAAAGCAGATAAACTCAATGCGCCGATTAATGCAGTTTTTAATAAATTAATTTTCATTGTATTTCCTTAAATTTAAATGATTAAGTAGCAGCTACTTAGTGCTTACAGTGACGAAGCTTTTAGAAAACTCGTTTTTACCATCAATTGTTAGCTTGCCTGATTTAGTTAAATCAAGCTCAACACGGGTGTAATCTCTGCCGCCTTCTTCGCGTACAACTTCAATATTTAGTAAGTATTTGCCTGGTTTTACGGGGTTACCGTCTAAATCATTACCTTGCCAATTTATAGTGTAAGTACCGGCGCGTTTGGTTGCGCCGCTAATGCCGTCAAAGTTGGCATCGCTTTTACCGGCTTTACGCCACCATTGGCGTAAATCTTTAAACCACTCTGCTTTTTGCACCCAAAGTGCCAGCGTTGTAACGTGTTTGCGCTCGGGTGTTTCAAGCCAAACTGCAACGTATGGGCGGTGATACGGTTGTACATCTAAGTCGGGAAGCGTTAATTCAACTTCTAGCTGTGGTGTTTGCGCATACGCTGATGTTTGAAAAAACGCAGCTACAAGTAGTAACGTGGCGCTTATAAATAATTTAAATTTAACCATTAAGACACTCCTTTTATTTGTGGAACCCAACATAAATAAATAACCAGTGGAGTGGCGACTCCTAGTAAGGTTATCCATATTCCTGCTAAGCGTTTTTTTCTATTTTGAAATAAAATAATCATGCCGGTAATGGCAAATAAAATCATTAATACGGCCGATATATCAATTACCCAGCTCCATACTTCACCGGTGTAGCGACCTTTATGTAAGTCGCCAATAAGGCTTAAAAAGCCCCCTGTTTGGTAATCAAGGCTTAGCTCGCCAGTTGTAAAATCAAGCTCTGCGTAGGCAAATCCCGCTGGTAGTGGGTAGTCGAGCATGACAAGTGCGTCTTCTTTTTCCCACTCAATACTTTTTACTTTTGTAAGTGAATACTGCTTAGCTAAGTAAGCTTCTATTTCTGGGTAAAGCGTTGGCAGCGTATTTAGCTGTGCATTTGCTTTAGTAACTAGCTCTGCAGGAATCGTTGCGGTTACTTGACCGTTATTTTTATCGTTTTTAAGCCAATCGACGTGATTAAGCACAATGCCGCTAACGCAAAATAAAATAAGCAAAAAAAACAAAGCTGTAGAAATATAAATATGTAGAGCACGGCTTGTACTATACAAAGCCCGCTTATTAATAAACGACATAAAAACAGTTAATAAATTAAATTTACAACATGATAATGATTTGCATTAGCTATTACAAATTTACTTACTTATCTTTACATAAAAACTTTGAAATAAAGGTGGTATGCAGGTAAAAAATGAATATTTAATGCTTAGGAGGGCTGGAAGGTCTTAATATAAGGTAAATCATTACCGATATTTCTATTGCTGCAACAAGGTAAATAACCCAAATAGGGGCGGCTGAATAAAGTAAAAATATAAACCCTATTAGCATGCCAATAGCGGCGTAGCATTTGGCTTTAACGGGAACTACTTTGTGGGCTTGCCATTGCTGCAGAGTTGCACCGTAACGCGGGTGGTTTAACAGCCACTTTTCAAGCTCGGGGGATGAGCGAGTAAAGCAGGTAAGCGCCAAAATAAAAAATATAGTGGTAGGCATAACGGGCAGCACAATACCTATGATACCAAGCGCAACAAGTAACAAGCCAAGCGCTTTAAACCATAAGTTTTTATAACAAATAAACACTGCTTTTATATTCACTTAGGCTCTTTTTAGGCGTGTTATGGTATCTCTAATTGTAGGCTAAATAGCTATTAATTCGAAGCTTAAAATCAATAAAAAAGGGCAAACTAAGTTTGCCCTTTTAAAAAATAAATGCGGTTAACAGTTTAGAAGTAGTAACCAATATTTATGTTGAAGCGACGTTCTGTATCACCATCACCAATAATTGTTCCGCCAATAAATGGCTGGTTACGTGCTTGAATAAAGTCGAAGTAACTAAAGAAACCACCTGCAGCAACACTCATACCCGTTACGTTCATCCATGTATCTGCGCTATCGTCAGACTTGTCATAAATAATGCCGTAATCGTTGTAAAATTGAATGTCGGTAACTGGGCCCCAATCAAGCGAGTAATTATAAGCAACGTTAAAGTTAGTCATAGTTGCTTCGCTAGATACAGTGTCATAATACGCATACGCACCAACAACAAAGCGGTCGCTGCTGTCGTCTAGATCGTAGTCGTATTCACCGTGTTGAAATTGGATATTCCAGTTGTTAATTGTGCTATCAACATGAAATGCCCATGCACCGTAGTTACCAGCACGATCGTTACCGTCATGTAAGCCACCACTTAATAGTGATACACCCACATCGGTAGTTATATTTTTGCTGTGCTCAATTTGATACGTCGCACGCCCGGCAAACGTATTGTATTCACCTATGCGAGAGCCTGGTGCATCGTATGTACCTTCCTCTGCTGAACGACTACCAATAATGTCGTAAGAGTAACGATGGTTAATATCTGAAGAGCCACCGTCTATACCACCTAGCTCATCATTTTTGAAAAAGCCTAGGTCTAGTTTCCAGTTATCTTTAAGTTTACGTTTTACTACTACACCTAAATCAAAATCGTCTTCTAGACCTACGTAATAATTAGTACTGAAAAAGTAGCTGTGTGAGTTGTATGGGCCATTACCAAAAGGCACGGGTGCAATACCTGCTTGTCCTTCCCAGCCATCTGCAAACTCGTAACCTAAGTAAGCATACTTAACAACGGTCATGTAATCGTAAAAACGTATTTCGCCGTTAAGTGAAATATCGTTAATCTCACCAGATACATTTATACGGAAAATATCAAAATCAAAATCGCCACCGCGATCTTGGGTATCTTCATCGTATGTGTTGGTGCTGTAATTAAAGCGTATTGCTCCACCAACTTTAATGCCTTCATCTTTTTTCTCAGGTTCAGCTGCGGCAACTTCAACTACTTTTTGATCAGATTTTTTACTGATGTTTGCAACTTGTTGTTCGTGCTGCTTATTAATTTGCTGTTGTTTTGTTTTTTCATCAGCTAACTTATTTTCAAGCAATTGCATTTGTTGCTTTAGCTGTTTAAGTTGGCTTTGTAGTGTGTCTAGATCATCAGACGCATAAGAAGTGCTTGTAACACCACCTAGGACTAGTGCTAGTGTTAATTTTGAGAGTTTAGTCATAATAGCCGCTCTGCTTGTGATTAAAAAATAAAAAATTCAAGACGTCAAAAAACGCCTTACGTTTAGAGTAAGTACAAAACTATGTATTTTTTTTATTGTTTATTCTTTAGGAGCTTGAGTAAGTGCACCAACTTCTAGAAGGGGCGATGCATCTAATTTATCTGCATCCATCATCGCGGCTACACGCTGCATTGATGAGAGTAAAAGGCTCTGTTCCCACTCAGCAAGCGCAGAAAACTTTTCAATAAAGTGTTCTTGCAATGGCTGAGGTGCTTTATCAAGTAACTCTTTTCCTTTCTCGGTGAGGTATAAGCTCACTCTGCGTTTATCCATTTGACTGCGTACGCGTGTTACTAAGTTTCTGCTTTCTATTCTGTCGAGAATATTGGTGACCGTTGCTGGGCTTAAATTTACGTTTTGAGCAATACGGCTCGCCGTTATCCCATCGGTTTTTTTAACTTCTTGCATTATAAGCAATTGTGGGCCAGTTAAACCCGAAGTTTTATTTAGCTGCTTAGAATGTAAGTCAATCGCGCGGATCACTTTACGTAAAGAAACCAATAACTCGTCATATTTTTGCATTTGCTTATCTCATCGATGGGGCGGTAGTTTGCCGTAATCGCGAAATGTTACACATCAAATAAATTGAATTCAAACAATATATTGCACATTAGGCCGCTTTTGTTGGTTTTTAATAGTTAGAGCAGTAACTAATGTAAAATTATATTGTTTAAATTATAGTAAATTTTCTTAGCATCTTGTGTGCATTAAGTTGCGCACAGTACGTATGTTGTGAATAATTGGCAAGTCTTATTGTATAGACTTTAGTATTATTCATTTACAGCTGTTAGTACAAAGTAATTGTTTGTGAGTTTACTGTATATATATTAATCGGCAATGAACAAATTCAGCAATCAATATTTAATATCAATAGCGTATACTTTAAGCATGCATTATTGTTTATATGTAAACATTAAAAATCTTTAGTATCAGTATTATAGGGAAGGGTATGAAATTATCGCCATCAGTTAGCATTGAACAAAGCGAAACCGGTCTTGAGTTCATTAAAGTAGCTAGTGCAAAGTGCGATGCAAAAATATTCTTGCAAGGTGGGCAAATTACCCAATTTACTCCTAAAAATAATGAGCCGCTTATTTGGGTATCACAAGACGAAACCTATCAAGAAGGGGCAAGTATCCGAGGTGGTATTCCTGTTTGTTGGCCGTGGTTTGGTACACACGCTAACGATGGGTGGCCTGCTCATGGTTTTGCGCGCACAAGCGTGTGGCAAGCCGATGAAGTACACGAATCTGATGAGCAAATTACGGTTAGTTTAAAGTTACCTATGAAGCTAGTTAATACAACGTATTGGTCGCATCAGTCAGCATTAAAAGTGGAGTTTATATTAAGTGATAAGTTACAGGTTCGCTTAACTACGACTAACTTAGGAAATACGCCATTTAGCTTTACTCAAGCGCTGCATACCTATTTTCCTACATCAGACATTACAAATACCCATGTTGATGGTTTGCAAGGCGCGCAATATATTGAGTTTAGTGAAGGGCCATTTGTGCAAAATGACGTTGTAAGTTTTGAGCGCGAAACCGACATGATTTATACACAAGCAAGTGCAGTACAAACAATTAATACGCCAGAAGGTGTTATTAATGTGAGTCGTGAAAATTCAAACTCGTGTGTACTGTGGAACCCATGGATAGAAAAATCAAAACGCTTATCTAACTTTGCTGATGATGAGTATAAAACAATGCTCTGCCTAGAGGCTGCTAATGTACTGACAGATAAAGTAACGCTTGAGCCAAAGCAAAATCATACATTAGTAACCACCATTAGCTGGGCTAATTAATAATCCCGATAGGATGCAATTGTGTTTAACAATCAACAAATAATGGATTTACCAGCGCATAGCGCCATTAATTTTAAGCCTTTAGCTGACAAGGCCTTATTACATACTCAGCTTAACTGGCTTACATTTTATATTCCGTTAATTGGGGTACTTATTGCGGTTTGTTATTTTAACGAAGCTTTTGCTGAGAGTGCGCAAACTTACTTGCTAATTGGTATGCCCGTTTTAGTAGCTGTTTCCATGTTGTACAACATGGTTAGCATAAGGCTGCAGGGTTTTGCGGTACGAAACCATGATATTGCTTTTAAAAAAGGCGTTATTTGGCAACAAGTAACGGTATTGCCTTTAGCGCGAGTACAACATATGGAAATACATCAGGGGCCAATAGAGCGAAAGCTTAGCCTTGCGAGCATCAAATTATTTAGCGCAGGCGGCGTAAGTGCCGATTTACAAATTAGTGGGTTAACCCATGATGATTGTAAAAATATGCGCCAATTTGTACAAAACTACCGTCAAGACGATACGGCTCCTCAGGCGGTTTTAGTCGATGAGTAATAGTATTATTGAGGAGCAAACTAGCTCAAATGATTGGCAAAAAGTATCGTCTTGGGCGCTTTTATATTTTGTTGTGCATTTTAGTGTGCGCTTTGTAAAAGATGGCCTTTTAAACTTGCTGCCTATGTTTGTAGTGTTTGTTACTCAAGTAGAAAATAAATTATTTTGGGCGCAAGTTGTAGGTGGTATTGCGCTGATTTCATTGCTTGTTTACTCATTTTTATATTATTTAAATTTTAAGTTTTGTATTAGTAGTGATAACGAAATATTGCTTAACAAAGGCGTATTTAAAAAAGAGCGACTTACGCTTAAATTTGGCCGTGTACAAAACGTTAATATTGCCGAGCCATTTTATTTTACTCCCGTAAGCTTAGTTAATTGTATTTTTGATGCTGCAGGCAGTGTGTCACAAGAAGTTGTTTTACCTGGTGTCACTAAAGACTACGCGCAGCAAATGCGTAAACAGATATTTGCTTTTAAAGCGCAGCAACAAGAAGAAATACAAAGCACTGAACAAAGCGAAGCAGACACTACTGAAAACAGCCTAAGCATTAGCAATAAAGAAATCGCCAAATTTGGTTTGATGTCGAATATGGCTATTTTAGCAATCGCTGCTTTTGCGCCATTTATAAACCTGATTGTTGATTTTTTAGAGAAGCAAATTATTGCTAAAGTAGAAGGCTTTTATGAGCAAGAGCTTGGCATGCTGGCAAGTGCTGCTACCTTTGCGATGATCACCTTAATTATTTTATTAATTTTGGTGGCCGTTATGTTATCTATGACTATGTCGCTTATTCGTTTTTATAATTTTGAGCTTTATTTTAAAGGTCAAAAATTTAAACGTATTGCAGGCTTGTTAGAGCGCCATCAGCTTTCGATGAGCATGGATAAAGTGCAATCTATTGTTATAAAGCAAAACTTAATGGGCCGATTACTAAAGCGATTTACTGTGGAGTGTTTGCAAGCAAGTAGCGGTGGTTTAGTTGCAGGTGTTGCGGCTAAACAAAATAAACAAACCTTAGTGTTACCTGTATTAAATAGCGAACAAGTTGATAGTGTATGCCAATGGATTTACCCATGGTTTAATAGTAAAAAACTCGCTTTTAAGCGCGCAGAGCGAGCGCTTTTATATAAAAACTTAGGCTTTTATGCACTGTTACCTAGTGCATTGGTGTTTGGTTTTTGTTTTATTGCCGATATTAATACTTTGATTAGCCTTGGCGTTCTGGTGGTTTTTTCTGGTTTGGTAACCTTATCGTATCAGCGTTATGGTTATTACATGCATGAGGATAATGGTCGATTTTACATGGTTGTACGCAAAGGCATGATTGGCGTTCATTACCGTGTTTTTGAACTTTATAAAGCGCAAAGTGCACGCAGTATAAGTACGTACTTAATGCGCAAATCAGGCTTGAAAAGCCTATATATACAACTGGCATCAGGCTTTGCATTTATGCCTTATATAAAGCAGCAAGACGCTGACTTTATTATCGATTTTACAATTAAGCAGATTGAGTCAGATACTCGCAGCTGGATGTAATACCCCCTCATTAAAAAAATAAGGCACGTGTAAATACACATTTGCACATGCTTTATTACACTTTCTTACTGCCCCTGAAAGACATTTAATAATACCCTAGATGGTATTAAGGAATTCTTTTAGGGACACTCATGAAAAAAACACTTATCGCATCGGCTTTATTACTAGCAGCACCGAGCTTTGCAGCCGATTGGCAAACTATTCATACTGAACATTTCAACATTCACTACAATGTTGAGCATGCTGATTTTGCTAAATCAACTGCAACAGAGCTTGAAATAGTACGCACCAAAGTGCTTGAGCAGCAAAATAGAGCACTTGATAAAATAGTTGATGTAGTGGTGTTTGATCCCCTAAATGCAGCAAATGGCTTTGCGCTACCTACCTCAAGTAACCCTGTAATGGCACTTTTTACAACCCCACCACAATCCGACACAGTTATATCAAACAGCTCTGGCTGGCAGCAGTTACTTGTGTTGCATGAATATATTCACTTAGTGCACTTAGCACAGCCTACACGCAATGACTGGCAGCAAAAAGTACGTGGCATATGGGATTTATACGACTTAACCTACAGTGATACGCCGCGTTGGGTAGCCGAAGGTTATGCTACTCTAATTGAATCTAAAATGACGGGTCGTGGACGTTTGTTTGATAACTACTCAGAGTCAATACTGCGAGAATTTGCTCAACAGGGCGCACTGCCAACGTATGGGCAATTAAATGGCGAGCAGGGCTTTATGGGCGGCTCAATGGCTTATTTAATGGGTAGCCGCTTTTTAAATTGGTTAGAGAAAAACTATTCAGAACAAACGCTCGATAGCGTATGGACGCGAATGCAAGGTGTAAAAACGCGTAATTTTGATGAGGCATTTAGCGGTGTGTTTGGGCAAAGTGCAGCCAAGCTATATCGCCGATTTATAGCTGAATATACCTATAAAGCAATACAAATAGAGCAAGGGGAGCCGTTACTTAATAGTGAACTTTGGCTTGAGCTTAACTTATATGCAAGTAACCCAGTACTTTCAAAAGATGGTAGTAAAATTGCGATTGTTGAGCGAGATAAAGAGAGTAATACCAAGCTTATAATTTATAGCACGGATGACAACATTAAAGCGCAAGAAGAGTTTACTAAAGCGCAAAAAGAGCTACTCGAAAACGATGCACAAGATATTCCCGATACAGCGCCCAGTGTGTTTAAGCGCGAACAAAAACAAGTGCTTAATCAAATTAACCGAGCCGGTATTGCAAATCCTCAATGGGTAAATAGCACAACGTTATATTTCAATGCGTACAGCAATGAAGAGTCGGGAATTTATAACAAAGTGTCTGACATATTTAGCTATAACATTGAGACAGGCAATATCGAACAACTTACCGAACTTGCTGGTATACGTCGTTTTAACGTAACCAGTAACGGCGAAACCTTGTATGGCGAGCAAATAAGAGATGGTTACTCTGAATTAGTAAAGGTTGATCTAAATACGCAAACCATCACACCATTATTTACAAAAAGCCTTGAGACAACCTACGATTACCCAATACTCAGTCCTGACGAAACTAAATTAGCTTATTTATCAACGTCATTAAATGAAAATTGGCAATTGTATATACAAAATGTAGGTGGCAATCAGCAGCAATTAATACCTATGCCAAACGGGTATCAATATTTAAGTCAGCCGAGCTTTAGTCTTAATGGCGAGTCACTTTACTTTGTTGCAGGTTTAAATAGCGCCACCGATATTTATAACTACAACATAGAGAGTAAAACACTCACCAAGTTAACCCAAGGGCAAGAGGCCGTTGCCCACCCAATTGAAATGGCTGATGGCTCGTTACTCTATTTTTCGATAACCGCAGATGGGCCAAATGTAAAAACACTGCCAAAAGCTATAAAAAGCACTGTAGTTACTGAGTTTGCGGCCAACAAAAAAGCACCGCTGCTAATAGTAAACGAACATACGCTTCCAAAAGCTGAAATATATACGCACCAAACAACGCAGCAAACAAATTACAACGTGCTCGACCAGCACGCTACCTTTGCGCTTGGCTCTCAGTATTATTCGGCTTCAACAAGTTTGTTAGATTTAAGCATTAAAAGTAGCGACTTATTAAAGCAGCTCGACTTGCAGGCGGGATATAGCACTGATTTACACGATGGGGCACTGCATGGTGGTTATGTGCAGGCAAAATATAATGCGCTTGATGTAAAACTGAAACTTGCACTGTTTGACTATGATTTAGATACATCGCGCCAGTATCAGCAAAGTCTAAGTGCAGGCATGAATGCCCGTGGTGGTTTTGCCGCAATAAGTTACCCCGTTAAATTTGGGCAGTTAAATTTAACGCCAGAGCTTGCCTACAATTACACTGATTACAAGCAAAGCCATAAAAATTGGACGCGTTTAGGCGTTGCTCAAAATTGGCAATATGATCGTCAAGACTTTGCAATAGGCCAAAGTATTTATGCCAGTTGGTACGATGGCAGTAGTAAGAGCAATAGTTGGCAAGGTTACGATTTAGCCGCAAAAATTTTTGGTAAAGCGTTTGGTATTCCTCTTTATGCAAACTTTGATCAAAAACAACGTGACGACAGGAGCCTTGCATTAGGTGGCTTTAGCTCAAATCTTATTAATCAGCAGCAAAATAGTGAATATGTACTTTCATCGGAGTTACCTTTTTACAGTGCAACAGCTGAGCGTTACCAAGGTTATGGTGGTGGCTTTAGCTTTAAAGAAGGCATGCCGTGGCTTTATTATAAGCAACATCAACTTGACGACACCGTATACGCACAAAGCTACGGCTTAAAATACCAAGGTGACTTTAGTTTTGGAATGGGGCCTGCAGGTGTAAACGATTTAACGTTTAATATGGGGCTATCGCGAGTAGAAGGCGACAGTTTTGAAGATGAAATGCGAGCGTGGTTAAGCTTTTATTATTCACTTTAACGTTTAAAGTTAACTGCGCTTTGGCTAAGTTACTTCTCCATCTGTAAAGACAGTAACTTAGCCTGATATACATCGTGCTTTTGATCATCTCGTTCAAACTTAATTGCCTTTTCCAGTAGGTTTTTGGTTTGTCGAGAGTTGCCTTGTTGGTAGTGAATTTTAGCTAGCTCTAAATATAACTCTGCAATATACGGCGCTTTTGCAATTGCTTGTTCAAGGTGATTTTTAGCTTTGCCTATCAGCCCTGACTGCAAATCGTTTTTAGCGACTACGAGTAGCTCATAAGGATCTTTTTCTTTATTAACTAACTGCTTTGCTAATTTTTCTGCTAGTTCATTTTTCCCCAGCTGTTTTGCTAAAAGCTGATAATTACTAAGTAAGTTAATACTCAATACTTGATTATTAAAAGCGGTTTCATAAATTAACTCTGCATTTTTCACATCGCCAGCACGGCGATGTAAAATACCCGCTATATTAAATAATTCAGGGTCATTAGGGGTGTACTTGTTTGCTTGTAAAATAAGTGAGTAAGCAATATCAAGCTGTTTGTCTGCCAATGCTGTTGCAGCTAAATTACTATAAAACTTAGAAACTAAATCGTTATAATCTGCGCTGCTTGAATAAAAACTGCGACGAGTAGGGAAGTAGTCAATTAAAGTGCCAGCTCTAAAAAACTCAATAATATTACCATCTTTTTTCTCTATTTTTGGGGCGTATACTCTTGTTCTAAAGTGGCTTGCTACATAAACAACATTATTTTCTTTTGCATATATGGGCTTACTTGTTACTTCTTGAAAGCTTGTTTCTAACCCAAGAGCTTGTGCGTAGCTTTGTGTTAAAATGGCTAAACTAATACAATTACCTTGTGAAAGCTCTAAGATTTGAGCTGAAGTAAGTGTGTCACCATGGTATTTAAGTAGCTTTCGAGGTAATTGTAAATAATATGGTCATCACGGATTTGAGATAGTTTTTGGTTTTCGGCATAGACTAAAAACTTTTCTTTTTCATCATCTGGCAGCTCAAAAATACTGCTTTCAGAAGGAGTGTCGAGCTTTTTGAACAAGGAATGGTTAAATAGTTGTTCAAGCTGCACTTGTTGTTCTACTTGTTGAACATTAGCTGTTTTACATCCAACTAAAAATAAATAAGTAATACAGACTGCTATTTTAAAAAACATCATAAACCCACTCCATTGTTAAATTTTACATTACAATGTGATGGGTTTTTAATCAAGCACTTGCTGTGCTGCGTTTATTAAAACGGTTTTTTTGTGATTGTTTTTTACGTCTACGGCGAGTAAACCATAAGTAAAAACCAGTACCTGCTAGCCACACTGGGCTTAAACCAATTACGCACCACAGTATTTTACTTATTAGCCCTGCAAAGTAGCCAAAATGAAGCTTTCTAAAGCTATCAATTACCTGCCAGCCAACGCCTGCTTCGCGAATATCCCAGTTAGCTATGTGCTCGCCTGTTAGCTTGTTATAGCTAACCGTATTGGCATACTCACTAGCAAGTGGGTTGGCGGTATCGACTTCGCCAAATAAGGTAATATTTTCGTCAGGCTCTAGCGGCATAACTAAAAACGTACCGTTAAAAGTGGGGATTTGTTTTTTACTGTCATCAAGTATGCGTTGAAACGAAATATCGCTACTGTGCAGGTTTTTGGTTAGTACAAAGTGCTCTTCCTCTGCGTGTTCAATAACTTCGTGATACCACACTGCCCAGTTAAAATAGCCACCTGTGATCGCTAAAATAATAATGATGGGAGATCCAATAACCCCCGTCATTTTATGAATGTCGCTAAGTACAATTTGCAATGTGGCATGCCAGCGCACACTAAATAGGCGCTGCCAAAATTTACGATAAATAATAAGCCCAGTTATACCTAACACCAATAAAAACAACGCAAAAAAGAAGCCTAGTACAGTACCGGTTTGCCCTGGCAGGTTTTTAAAGTCGTTAAGTAAAAAGGTGTAATGTAGTTCTAAAAACCAATCAGTAAAATAATGGCTGGTGCCTACAGGCTCAGACAAAATATCACCCGTATATTGGTTTAAATGAAACTTATACCATTGTTCTGTGCCGCGTTTTACTAAGTAAACCCGATCAGCAGTATCATCGTTAAATATTTCCCAACTACCTACTACATATTCAGGGTAAGCATGCTCTGTTTTTGTAATTAATTTGTCGATTGGCATGCGCTCTGGCAGTGCTTTTACAACAAAATGGCTGTTTGGCATAAGTAAGCCATCTATTTCACTTTTAAAAACTAATACGCTCCCTGTAATACTAATAACAATCAACGGAATGATAGCTATAAGGGCGATCCAACTGTGAATTTTAAAAAGAGTTTTTCTCATAGATAGTTTTATATATTGCAGCTAATGACTTGCTTATGATAACAACTATCATTTTTATTTAATAGATCGTGAGAGTGCTTTCTATTAAACAGGCAAACTGTGAACTTAATTCTACGGTTTTTGTATACCCAGCTTGCCAGTACCTAAAATAAGAATGTCTTATTTAGTTGAGTTAAATTTACGCGGCTCTACAATGCCGCGCTCATAGTAAAAGCCTTTTAAAACATATGTTTATTAAATGTTTTTATTTCCATGTTTAATTAACACTTATGTAACGAGCGAGGTTGCTTTGGCGCATTATTTGCCTATATTGTCTTCATTTATTTTGGTTTTTAGTTTTTTACCATTACTAAACAAAATTCGAAAAAATCGTAGTGTCTCAGGTCTATCACTATTGATGATGACGTTTGGATTAGCACAAAGCCTTTATTTTATAACCTACAATATGTACTTTGAGCGCTATTATATTGCATTACCATTTATTGTAACTGGTGCGTTAAGCGGACTTATTTTGTATTTTTTCGCACGTTATAACGCAGCTAAACGAGAGCGTGTGCAGTTGATAACCATGTTGGGCTTTTCGTTACTGCCTTTTTCACTGCTTTTGAATTCGAACCTAGATACTGCAACGGTATTAAGCGCCTTAACATATGTTGGGCTGGTGATGAGCTCGGTACGTGTTATGCCACAAACTTATAAAACACTACGCACGGGTAATGTAAGTAATTTAAGCGCACGCTACTTTAGCCTGCAGTTTATTGCAGGTATTTGCGGCTTAGTTGTTGAGCTTACAACGGCTGCTCCAAGTACTGCGCATTTACTTATGTTTATTATGCTATTGCTTACCAATGCAGTGCAATTTGGTTGTATGCAATATTATAGAATGCGGCCTGTAATGGCTTAAAAATAAGCGACCTAAGTTCCTATTTAGTCCATTTTGTGGCAAATTACTTTATCAAATAAAGGGATAAAGTATGAATTGGAATCAGTTTGGTTATATTTGCCGTGTTAATAGCTCTAAAACACTAAGTGCAGAGAAAAAAGATGAGCTAAGTACACCGCCGTATTTAGACGTTTATATTAATAACGGTGTACGTAGCAAATTAGCAGATGATTTAATCTCAAAAATTGCATCTCAAGATGAAGCAACTTCGCAAAAAAAAGCTACGTATTATCAATGCTTGCCAGAGTTAATTAACGAATTTAAGTTTGAGCACAAGGGCTGGCTTAGTTACTTAACTATTGTATTTGTTATTTATTTTTTATCCTCTTTGTTGTATCAGTTTTTTGTTGTCCCTGCCTTTGTAGAAATATATAGCACGCATACAGTGTCTTTAAACCATACTTTTGATGATTATTTTACTTACTGGTATGTTCCAATCATTTTACTTACTTTATTGCTGAGTGTTATTTTTACCATTATTTTAAAGCTTAAAAATGCGAGCGCTCTAACAGAGCTACAGCCTTTTTCGGGTTTATTTAAAATACTAATTCCTCGTCAATTAATTAATCAGTACAACTCTTTAACTACCACCCTACTATTCCCCATTACTATTAAAGAAGGTATTGAAGCCTCTACACCTCAAACCCAGCACTTAGCTATATGCGAGCTGCTAGGTTTAGAAACCCAAGAAGAATTTAAAGTGTTATTAAAGCAGCAGCTAAAGTTACTTAATACACATATTAAAAGCTATATAAGTAAGCTCGTTATTGTTTATGGTTTAGTCATTGTTGTGTCAATTTACTTATTTGTGAAAGCAGCTTATCAACCACTATTTATGTTAGGAGAAGCATTATGAAAATGAAAGGATTTACGTTAATAGAGTTGATGGTGGTGGTGTCTATTATTGGTATTTTAGCTGCGGTTGCGCTACCTCAGTATAGTAAGTATTTACAAAGAGCCGAATTAGTTGATCCACTTGCAATGGCTGCTGCCATCCGAGAAGACGTTACGGTTTATTATCTTGAAAACAGGCGGTTTCCAACAAGTAACGAACAAGCGGGTGTACCAGCAAGTAAATTTTTGATTGGCAATCGGGTAACGGGTATTACAGTTGATAATGGTGCTATTCATATTAGCTTGGGCAATAAAGCTTCACAGCCTCTACAAAATACAATTTTAACATTCAGACCGGCAGTTGTAACTGGGAGTCCTACAAGCCCAATTGCTTGGTTATGTGGGTTTGACGAGCCGGTAACGGGTATGCAGGCGGTTGGCGATAACAGAACAACAGTACCAAAAGAAATTTTACCTTCAGCATGTATATAAAAGTAATTAGGGGACTAAAGTGCAATTAACTATTCACCAAATAGATGCGTTTACGAGTGAGTTATTTAAAGGTAACTATGCTGCAGTGATCCCACTTAAAGCGTGGTTAAGTGACGATTTAATGCTAAAGATTGGCGCTGAGAATAACGTATCTGAAACGGCTTTTACCTGCCTGAAAGACGATGGAAGTTTTGCTATTCGCTGGTTCTCGCCGTTAATGGAAATCGATTTTTGTGGTCATGCCACACTTGCGGCAGCGTATGTTTTATGTGAAGAGCATAACGTGTCGCAAATTTGCTTTATTGCTGATGCGGTGGGTGAGCTAATCGTTAATAAAAACAACGATGGCAGCTTTGCAATGACCTTTCCTAAACAAGCACCGGTTGAGGTACAAAATGCGCCACAGCAATTGCTTGATGGCCTGTCTATACAACCGAGTAAAGTGCTTAAAAATCGCCAAGCTTACTTTGCTATTTATAAAAACGCCGATCAAATACTTAAATTAAAAACTAACTCTGAACTTTTAAAAACGCTTTATCCACTTGATGTAGTGGCGACAGCTCCTAGCGATGAATATGATTTTATATCTCGTTATTTTTGGCCTGCAAGCGGTGGCGACGAAGATTATGTAACGGGTTCTATTCATACAGGCTTGGCACCTTACTGGGCGCAGCAATTGGGTAAAACTACGCTAAGTGCTTATCAGGCTTCAAGCAGAGGCGGGCATTTGCTATGTGAAGTGGGTGATACAACAGTCACTTTAACAGGTCATGCTGTGCGCTATTTGCAAGGTATAATTTATTTGTAAATGCGTTATTTTAAAGTGCCGCCTTGCGGTAGTTTAATGGTTATTTGTGCGCCATTGTCAGTATTTGCTAAAAGAAGCTGACCGTTGTGTTTTTGGGCAATATCATTACATAGTGCTAAACCAAGCCCGAAACCGGTTTTTTTAGTTGTATACAAAGGCTGTATTGCATACTCCAGATTAGCAAATCCCGGACCATTGTCGGTTAGCTGCAATATATGCATATTAGCTTGTGCAAAGCTGTTAAGTGTTACGTGTGGTTGGTCTTTATTGGCTTCGAATGTATTTTTAAATAGGTTAATTAACAGCTGTTCAATAAGTAACTTATCAGCAAAGCATTGTGATTCGCCAGCAAAACTAAACTGAATATTTTGCTCTGCGGCATTAAGATCTGCTAAGTTTTTTAAATCAAAATATTGCGGTTGTGCTGCTGGTAATCGGCTCAATTCTGAGTAGGACTTTATAAATCGTAGTAAAGACTCACTACGCGATTTGATTCTTGTTAATACTTGCCTTGTTTGTTTTTCATTTAGTGTTTCTGTGGTTAGTAATGTATCTGTCATGGAAGCCATAGGCGTGAGTGAGTTATTTAACTCATGAGATAAGATACGAATTAAATCAGCTTGAGACTGACGCTTTGCATCTTGTAATTGATGACCAATATAGCTGGCGCTAATAAGTATTTGCTTTGCATCACTAAGTACAATGCGTTGCACTTGCCAATCTTGGTTTAACTTAGCATGACTACATTGTTTATTATTCACTGTAAAACCGCATTCAGCTATGGTCATGCCACGCAGAAGTGGTGTTTTCAGTTGCTTATACATAGGGTGATTAAAGAAAGTAAGCTTCTCTTGAGCGTTAAATAAAGCGATAGGGTGAGGCCAATGTTGAAATAATCCATCGATTAACTGCGTTGATGCAGGTGTTGATTTTGTAAATAACGTTTCAATTTGTATACCTAGCGCTGTCCATGGTGAGTTGGGATCGTTGTAACCTAAACTGAGATTACTTTGTCCCTGTTGTTTGGCATCAATATAGGCTTGTAATTGAGTAATAGGTAAGAAGTAACTATTAAATAGCTTATAAAGAGAAATAATAAGTAGGTAACTTAAAAAAATAGCGACTGTTGTCGTTAGTAATATATCTTGGCTTAATTGATAAACCCACCCTGTACTCGGGCCAATAATTGCGCAAAATACAGCAACTAATATGCTAATTATTTTGGTTTTATAGCGCACTTTGATATTACTCATCAAATCCCTCTAGTTGGTACTTTTCCATCCGTCGGTACAGCGCATTACGTGAAATACCTAAGCTTTTTGCCGCCGCTGTTATTTGTTGATTGTGTTGTTGTAGTACATCAGTGATTCTTTGTTTTTCAAGCTCTTCTAGTGTGAGTTTTGGAATTGATTGACCTTGGTTTACTTGACTATCGAGCATGATATTAGGTAGCTCGATGACGCTGCCGGTGCTAATTAGCATTGCGCGTTCTATCACATGACTTAGCTCGCGAATATTACCCGGCCAGTTATGATTGCATAGCAATTCTTCAGCGCTTTTAGATAATGTGCAAATCGGTTTGTTATATTTGCCAGCAAACAGGTTAATAAAGTGTGCGGCAAGTGGCAATATATCTTCTGTGCGCTCATGCAGAGCGGGGAGCCTAATTACAAAGGTATTTAAGCGATAATATAAATCTTGACGAAACTGCCCGTCAGAGATGGCAGCGCTCAAGTTTTGATTAGTGGCTGCAATTAAGCGTACATTAACGAGTTCACTTGCATTTGCACCAAGCGGTGTAAACTCACCCATTTCGAGTACTTGTAATAATTTAGGCTGTAAATGAAAGGGTAATGTGCCTATTTCATCCATAAATAAAGTGCCATTTTTAGCACGACTGAACGCGCCGGTTCGGTCTTGCTTTGCATCGGTAAACGCACCTTTATGATGACCGAATAGTTCACTTTCAAATAAAGATTCTGCAATAGCCCCCATATTTAGGCTCACAAGCGGTGCTTCATTACGCGCACTTAATTGGTGGATACGTTTCGCTAGTTGTGATTTACCGGTGCCGTTTTCACCTAAAATTAATAAATTTGCATCGGTTGGTGCAAGTTGTGTAATGAGCTTATCGAGGGATTTCATCGCGCTTGAGCATGCTATCCAATCACTTTGCTCAATCTGAGGTAAAATAGGCTCAATATGATTTGCTATTTGGGTAAGTAGTTTTTCTTTTCGCCATGGTTTTTCAATAAAGTTTTTAGCACCACGTTGTAACCCAGTAACCGCCAGTTCAATATTTGCCCATGCAGTCATTAAAATTACAGGAATACCCAATGGGGTGATTTGCTCTAACAGTGCAAGTCCTTCCTTACCAGAGGTGGTATCGCGGGTGAAGTTCATGTCCAGTAACACCAACGCAGGCGTTACCCGTGAGAGTAATTGCATACATTGCGCTGCTCCATCAGCTTCAATCACACGATAACCTGCTTGTTCTAAAAGTAGCGATAGGGCAAAGCGAATATCATCGTCGTCATCAACAACTAAAATAGTAGGTTGGCTCATACTGGTTGTAATGGCAGTATTAACTGCCACCTCCTTAAAAGTTTACTGCTCTCTAAGCGCGCGCATAGGGTCTGCATTAATAATACGCCATACTACCAAAACAATGGCAATAAAGACGATAGCAATCAATAAACTAGTGAAAATTGTTAATGCTGGCCATGAAAATGCAGGCAGCATAGGAATTGCATTTTGTAGCGCTAAATAAATACTGCAAGCTAGTGTGATTGCAATCTCCAGCGCACTGAGAAGTAAGCCATTAAAGCTCTTTAATGTGTGTTTCATTAGATTTATACGGCTTGCGCCAGTTGCCATGCGTATCGCAAGTTCAAAGCGTTTTAATTCTGTAAAGCTCATTGCCATACCATTACTACCAACCGCTGCAAGTAGCAAAGTTAATAGCGATAACGCACTAATAAAATAAAACTGTACGCGTTGTGGCATTGTTTGCTCTGTCCAGCGTTCGTCTAATGTACGCGCATTTACTTCAATTACTTGTGGGTGAGCATATTGAATCGCTTGCATAATGGCATTTTTATCAAAGCTTTGCCCAGGTGGTAGCTGCATAGCAATCTTAATCACAAAATCAGTATCATCGTGCGAATAACTGTAAAGCAGAATCGGATAGCCCTGATCTTTAGCCATCATGGTATAATTGTCTGCGATTACGCCAATAACTTGTTTATTAGATACTTCTTTACCTATTACTGATTCAATCGTGCCATCTGTGGACAATTGCTTTGCAAAGGTTTCGTTGATCAATGCAACAGGCTCTAAATTTTGATATTGCGTTTGACTCATATTTTGTCCTGCTAGCAAATTGAGTTTATAGGTTTGTAAATAATCAGGTGCAATATTAATCGTCATATAGGTAAAGCGCTCTTGTGTTTGCTCATCCTCAGTCATATTTATGACGGTACTAAAACTAAAGGGTTCTCCTTCGCTTTGTAGCGGGGTAATATTAGGTTGGACTTGAATTATTGCTTGCTCAAGTTGATTTTTTATTTCCAATGCACCTTGAAAATGTTGCTTGGTTTTTTGTTCTGCGGCTTCAGGATCTTGTGCTGCTTGCGCTAATTTTTCCTGCATTTCTGCGTTGTTTAAAATTGCTTTTTCATTACTTTGAAGACGTACACTGGCAATAAGTGTGTTGCCTGGCTCAAAACCTAAGTTAATATTTAGCTTATCGTAGGCGGTATTTGCCAGCATAGCGGTACCGGTTAAAATGACCGCAGCAGAACTTAATTGTGCAATAAATAATACGTGGCTAAGGCGGGTCACTTTACTTGCATTGACACCTTTATTACCGTTATTAAGATTACTAATTAATTGTGTTTGATCAAACTGACGGGTTGATAAAAACGCAAAAAACAAATTGATCATCAGCACAATTGCAACCGCAACAGCAATGGTTATCGCATCAATTTGCACGAGTTCAAGCATCGCGATATTACCACCACTAATGATAGGTAATAGCCTAATAAGCCAAGCAGCACCTAACAACCCTAATACTGCGGCAAGTAAAAAAGTGCTCAGGTTTTCTAAAAAGCTCATTACTAATAATTTGTTACGTGATGCGCCCATACATAATTGTGTGGCAAATTCTTGTTCGCGTTGTTGGTAATGGGCAATAAATAGATTTAGTAAGTTGAGGCTTGCCATAACGAGCAAGATGACCACCGTGGCTAATAAAAACAACAGCATGGTTTGCTGATCTTCCATCAAATTATCGCGATATAAGGTTGCTGAACTTTCAGGGTTCATGCTCTCAAACATTTGCTTCATAGGGCCAAGTTGTTCGCTTTGGTTAAGGTAATACTGTTGCCAAAAGCTCTCCATGTCATCGGTCGTAAATGCACGTTCTGTTTGGCGAAATAGGGGTTGTAGACTGCCATCAATGGTCATTTGTGTTGGCATTGCAGCTTTTTCGGCTAAATCATAATAGCGCCAAACCTGTTGGGCATATTTTTCATCGTTATCGGAATTAAACGACGAGAAGTCGCTGACCACTCCGCGAATTTGCAAAGCTTGGTCGTCTATTTTTAATGTTTGGCCAATTGCGTTTACACTTTTTTGAAATGCGCTTTGCCATAAACTTTCAGAGATCCACGCCGCATTTTGAGTATTTACTTTGCTTGGTTGCTCTCCTAATAGCAGACTTCCTCCGGCCATAGACATAAAATTATTACTGGCATCAAAATGCGACACGGGATAACTCGTTTCATGCACCTTGACTGTACTTTTACCCGCTTGATATGCAGCAAACTGACCATAGCCTTTGTATTGCTCAGCTAATAGAGCAAGACGCTTGGTGGTAAACATTGAAACACGCATGTCTTTTGAAACTGACATAGTGCGATTAATTGTATACAGGCTATCTTCGTCTTTTATATCAGGTAAAGGTTTAAAAATAAGATGGCTACTCATGGCGACAACAGCAAGCACCGCAGCCAATGTTAAGCTTAATGTAAGTAAAATTGGCAGTGATAAACGTGGCAATGTAAAGAGTCGTAAAACACCGTGGCGTAATGCGCGTAGATAAAAACTCATACTATAGCCTCCTGATGTTCAACTAATATTCTGCCATCAAATAAGCGAATTTGACGCTGCGCCATCTGACTGTAGCGTTCGTCATGCGTCACCATAATAACGGTGGCGCCTTGTTTGTTTAAATCAAGCAATAGTTGCATAACGGCATCGCCATTTTGGCTATCTAAGTTACCTGTTGGTTCATCTACGAGCAGTAAATCAGGGTTGCCAACTAATGCGCGAGCAATCGCAACGCGTTGCTGTTGTCCACCAGAGAGTTGGCTTGGTTTATGGTCTAATCGTGCGCTCATGTTTACTGCAGCTAGCTGTTTTTCAACAGCGATTTTTATTTCACTACTCGAGACGCCGCGGTGCTCAAGGGGTAATGCGACGTTTTCAAATACAGTGAGGTTATCAATTAAGTTAAAGGACTGAAATACATAGCCAATGTGCTTGTTGCGTACGCTAGAACGTTGATCAACTTTAAGGCTATGGGTATCAATATTAGCTAATTGATAATGACCATCCGTTGGGGTGTCTAATAGGCCTAAAATACTGAGTAAGGTCGATTTACCGCAACCCGATGCGCCTGAAATAGCGATGAATTCACCTTTATTTATAGTTAAAGATACATCTTGTAGGGCATGCGTTTTCACTTGGCCTTTGCTGTACACTTTATTGATATTATTAATTGTTACTAGTGTGGTCATGGGGGTTTTCCTTAAAGGTTAGTTGTATCTAGGGCCAAGTGGCTGTAAGTATGCCATTGGCTTAAATCATTTGTGATAATTTTTTCACCTGCAATGGCGCCGTTGGTGATGAGTAAGTTCGTGCCTGATAGTTCACCAAAGGTTATTTGCTGTTGTTGTAATTGTGCTTGGTTAGGAATGTGTTTATAGAGTTGTTGCGCGCCAAGTGGTTTTAATCCGGGCTGTTGGTTCACATAAAGTACATTTTTCTTGCGTTCGACAAATACGAATGCATTGACAGGTTGTGCTGGACGTAAGTTTGCAGGTAGAGGCTCGCTTAGGTGCACTTCTGCGACGATAAAGCCGTTTTCAACCACCGACGCTAATTGTTTAACATGCCCTTTTAGCTTGCCTGTTGGGTGTTTTAACTCAACTGCCGCGCCAAGTTGTATACGCTCAGCAATACGTTGTGGGATATTTAGTTTTGCCATCAACTGTGTTTTTGAACCAATGCGCGCCATTGGTTGCCCTTGGTTTACTCGTTGGCCAAGCTCAATATCTAAACGCTGTAGCGTGCCTGTTATTCCTGCTGTGATAGTTAATGCTGCCACTTTATTGTTGACTAAAGCGACTTGTTTTTGTTGTTGAGTTAATAAAATTTTCTGTTGCTCAAGTTCTAGCTTGTGCATTTCTTTTTGCTTTTCAAAACGATATTTTGCAAACTCTAGGCGCTTTTTGAGCTGGTTGTATTTAAGAATAGCGCGCTCTAAATCGATTTTTGCAGCAATGCCCTGGTCTGATAGGCGCTGGTTAACATCTACATCTAATTTAGCGCCTTGTATCTGACTATCAATATCAGCGAGTTCGGCTTGAAAAGTGAGTTGTTCATTTTGTTTTTGAAACTTAAATGCTGCAAATTCAGAGTTCATCCGTTCAAGTTTTGCTTGTGATTCAAACAGTTGCTGATGCAAATCAGGATTAACTAACTTTGCGATAACAGTACTTGCTTTTACATCAGCACCTGCCCGTAAATAAATTTCACCCACTTGGCCTGCTGCTGGCGCGCTGATCAGGCGTTCATAGCGTGATGCATATTGACCATACACTGGTGTCATAATATCAATATCACCTTGTTGCACAGTAACTGTATTGAGCGTGCTAGCACTGAGCTTGGGTATGGTGGGTTTTATTGTGAAATAACCGATACATATGACAACTAAAAGAGTTGCAATAGTCAGCATCATTTTTAATTTGTTCGGTTTTGTTTTTTGGTCAATATTAATATTCATTATCTACTCATCATTTTGATTGATGTAGTTGTTAATGAAAGTTTAATGCCAAATTTAAATTTTCTTATATTTCAAAGTTTTGCTTGTTTTTATAGTGCTTTAAAATAAATAGATGTTCGATATCGAACAAGTCGGTGTTCGGTTTTGAATAACGGTTGTGGATCTAAGTTCAATAAATAACCAAGACTCAGGTTAAATTGATTTGAGGTCAGTGTTTCGGTGAAATAGAGTTAAAACTGATAGCATATTTTGCGATAAAGTTATCGCCTGTACGCTTTTCCTGAGATAGGTAAAGCAAACGCTGAGCAAAGCTTATGACTCCTAACTGCATCCATGTAGAAAACAAAGAGTAAACTGCCCTTAGTTTTATTTACAGTAAATACCAGTAACGTAGTGTTATGAAAAAGGCCGTACTTTTATTAATTAGGTTAAATATTAAAAGTACGGCTTAATTTTTTACGCTTCTAGTGCTTTTGTGATTAGGCGATCAATGTATTTTTTATGCGCTTTAGTTGCTATATCAGATCCCCATGCAACACTGCTATCGGCTATTTGAGTTAGCTGATATAACGCCGCTGTTTTAGCTAAGTTATCGTATTTACTTGCTTTGCGAAGGCCTGCAATCGCGATTAGCTGATTAACATACTCAATTTGTAAGTTGTGACTAATAGAGTTGGCATCTTTGCTTTTTACAAAAATGTTGGCGGTTAAATCTTCCATAAACTGAGTTAGGCTATATTCATTGCCGTACAAAGCGGTGTCAGAAATACGCAGTAACACAGCAGGGTGTAATAGCTGTGCAAGTACAGACTTTTGCATACCTAAAATCATTTGGTGTGCTTTAGGGTCTTCATTTTTACCAAAGTGATTAAAGCCTCGGCGCTGCAGTTGTAAGTAGCTGTATAGAGGCTGCATGTTTTGTAGTACGTCTGGTGCAAATACAAATTTTGCGAGTATATCCATTGCTTGTGTTTGACGCTCAAGCGATACCGGTGTAAATGGTTTATCTGCGTTTGTATCACCCACTACAGCGCGCTCAACGTACACACCACCAATTTGACGAGAAACAATACCTGCTTGCGCTCGGTACTGACCAAATAAGCTATTAGCAGAGGTAACAAGCTGTTGGTAGGACTCGCCTTTAACGGTTGCTTTATCTTTAAGCTCAGTAAATAGTTTATTAATAAGTGCCATACGGTCTGCGCCATAGGCAGCAGGATTGGACGACAAATCACCAATCATTACACGTGGATCAATATGGCGACCTGGTGAGCGCATATCGTCTGCATCGTTACCAAAGGCAAGGGCGTGTTCACTTGAGCGAGCAAGTATTTTTTCAAGTCGCATTTGCTCAGCGGCTTCATCGGTAAGTGCTACGCTGTAACCATAGTTAATTGCCCAGTCATCGTAAGGACCTGGTTTTGTTTGAAAAATATCACCTTGCTGCATACCTATTGGGGCAATATTAGCCGGTGCATAATCCATAACAGAACCGGTTACTATGCCTTGGGTTTTGTTTTTGTCGTGTACTTCTTTTTCATCCCACAAAATAGATGATTTCATATTGTGGTTAAGACCTAAAGTATGGCCAACTTCGTGAAGTACCAATTGCGTTAGACCTTGGCGAAGCATTTCTTTATCTTCAATTTTGTCGCCGCTAGCAAGGCCTTTAGCAAGCATTAGATTTTGTTGAATCTCATGCCCTAGTGAGCAATTTAGCTCGCCGGTATTTGTTGTTTCACCGTGGCTCATTGTTCCTTGAGTGAAAAGTGTGTCGTAAATCCAGCGGTTTTTCATAAATACAAACTCAAGCATAATGTCTGAGCCCAGTATTTCACCTGTTAATGGGTTAGCAAGTGCAGGTCCGTATCCGCCAAATGGAGGCTTAGGTGACGAAGTCCAACGCAGTACGTTATAATTAATATCGCCCGCATCCCAATCTGCATCATCTGGTTGTACTTTTACTTCTAAAGCATTTTTAAAACCGGCTTTTTCAAAAGAAGTATTCCATGTTAAAACCGCGTCACGAATAGTATCGCGCCATTCAATCGGTGTGGTGTTTTCTATCCACCAAGTAATTGGTTTTACTGGTTCTGAAAGTGCTGCACTAGGGTCTTTCTTTTGTAGATCCCAACGTTTTATAACATCTTCATAAGGTGCCCAATCGGCAGATGTCATTTGATCAAATTGATTTGTAAAATAACCAATGCGCGCATCATCCATACGTGGTGCGTAGTTATTGCTAGGTAGAGCAACAAACGAGTGCTGAACTTTTACCGATATACTACGCGGGTCGCTTACTGCATTTGAGCCACGTACCGTTGGGCTTGGGTTAGTAAATACGTAATCAACAACCACGTCTAGATTATTAGGGTATGGACGCTGTTTAATAATGCGTGATTTTTTATCGTCTAACTTGCCTACTTTAAAGCGCTTTTTGGCGTTTTTATCAGCTGGATTTGGCGTAGGTGATACTTTATGAAGTGCTTCGCTTAAAAATAACTTATTTACGTTAAATGCTATTTTACCGTCTTCTTCTTTTTCTATTTTAATGCTCGCAAGTACCGCTTCACTAATATTGGCATCACTCGCTTTTGAAATTGCACTGTTTTCGTCAAATTTGTAGCGAGGTGTTTTGCTGATGATATCAATACGATCAAAGTATTTTCTAAATTCAATTAACTTAGTTTCACGGTACGAACCACGATAATGGCCTGCATCTGTAACGCCATCGACAGTGTGCGCAAAATATACAAACGGCGTATTAAGTTGGGACTCGTTAATCACCATAAGGTGCTTACCGGTTTTTTCGTCTTGATAAAGGCTAAATATACCGGCAAATTCGGTTTGTCCTTTGATCATTTCGCTAAGTGTTTTTGGCTCTTTTTCGTCTTTTTTATCGGCTGCAAATGCATGGCTGCCAAACGCTAAGCTAAGCGCAAGGGTGATGGTCGTTAATTTCATTTTGAGACTTTTAATATTTGTTAATTTAATTGGACTGTACGTAAATTAATTTAATTTCGCACATCTTCGCGACGAAATTTAAGTGTACAACGCTAATTAACTGATATTAATAAACAAAAGTTTGTAACAAAATATAACGAATGAGGTGAGCTGCATGCAAAGTTATTTTTATAGCCCTAAATAGCAGTGGTTTATATGTATTTGCAACAGTTGCTTACAAATGTCACCTTAATGTTTCATAAGGCTCTGGTATTATGATGCTAATAGAGTTTTGAGGATAATAGAATATGCAAACAAATTCACTTAGATGGATTTTTCCATTTGTAGCGCTAGCTGTTGGTATTGTTGGCTTTATGGGAATAAATGCCATTGCACAAGAACCAGAAAAAAAAGAAGTTATTGATACTCGTCCAACAGTGCAAGTTGAGCCTGTTGCTGCAAACGATCATCAAGTTATTATTAATAGCTACGGTGAAGTAAAGCCGCTTGAAAATACACAGCTTTCGGCGCAGGTGTCGGGTGAAGTGCTAAGTTGGCATCCTAATTTTGTAGCCGGTGGCGTCGTTGCTCGCGGTGAGACGTTATTTACTATCGAAAAAGATAACTATGAAGCTGCAGTACTTGTTGCTGAGGCCGAAATTGCCCGTGCACAAGCAGGCTTAATTGAAGAACAAGCCCAAGCCCAAGTAGCCGCAGATGAAGCAAAGCGTTTTCCTGGTAAAGCACGTACCGACTTATTTTTACGTAAACCTCAAGTGCTAAGCGCGCAGGCATCTGTTAAATCGGCGCAAGCAGCATTAAAACGTGCACAGCGTGACTTAGATAATTGTGAAGTAACTGCCCCTTACGATGCATTAGTGATTAGCCGTAACGTAGGTGTTGGCCAATATGTCACTATGGGTTCGCAAGTTGCTGAACTAAATAATATTGAAACTGCTGAAGTGATTATTCCTATCGCAGGATTCGACAGTGTTTTTTTACCAGAGCGTATTAAAGGCATTACCGCAACGATTATTCAAAAAGGGCTAAACAGCTTTACCCGTGAAGGTGTAATTGACCGCGACCTAGGGATTGTTGATAACGCTACGCGTATGAGTAGTTTAGTGGTACGTATTGAAGACCCATACGGCTTAAAAACAAAACAGCCTGCTATTAAGTTTGGCAGTTATGTACAGGTAAATTTTGCAGGTGCAATACTTAATAATATTTACCGTTTACCGCAAGCTTTAGTTAACAATCAAACTGTGTGGGTAGTAAACGAAAATCAAGAACTAGAGCCTCGCAAAGTAACTGTTATTCGTGAAGAAGGTGAGTATTTTTACATTAGCAGCGGTTTAAATGCCGATGACAAACTCGTTATTACTCTACCTGAATACCCGCAAAAAGGAATGCAGGTTAAAATTGCAGGTGTAGCTGCAAAACCTGAAAGCTCAGAAACGAGCACTTCAAACACGCAACAGCTGTAGGGTGTAATAGTTATGAGCGAATCAATACAACAAAAACAAACAGGGTTAATTGCCTACTTTGCTAATAATTCAGTAGCCGCTAATTTAATGATGTTTTTTATCATTATTATGGGGGCTATAAGTTACTTTACGATTCAGCGCCAAATGTTTCCTAATATAGAGATTAACTACATTAATATTGAGGCTAATTACCCAGGTGCCTCTCCTCAGGAAATAGAAGAAAGTATTCTTATAAAAGTGGAAGAATCACTTAAAGATATAACCGAAATTAAAAAAGGCGTGTATCGCGCATTTAGAAATGGCGGTACGGCAAGCCTCGAAATAAATACCGATGCAGAACTTACCGACGTACTTGATAAAGTAAAGTTACGTATAGATGGCATTGCGACTTTTCCAGCGGGTATGGAGCCGGTCACCATAAGTCAGGTTGAGTTTAGACAAGATGTAATAGGCATGACACTGGTTGCTGATTTGCCGCTTACGGAGCTTAAGCCGATAGCAAACCAAATAGAGGATGAGTTGCTGCAGCTATCGAATGTATCTTTGGTTGTAAACGATGTACCGCTAGATGAAATTGCTATTGAAATAGAGCCCGATACGCTTCGCCAATATAATTTAACCCTTAGTGATGTTATGGATGCTGTACGCCGTTACTCAGCTAACTTTTCGGCGGGGCAGCTAAAAACAGACGCAGGCGTTATTTCTGTTCGAATAGAAAATCAGTTTTACTCAGGTGATGAATTTAGACAAATTCCGGTAAAAATTGGTGAGTATGGCGCTAAAGTTTTACTGCAAGATATTGCCGTAATTAAAGATCAGTTTACTGAAGGTGAGCGCTACTTTAAGTTTAATGGCGAAAACGCGGTGTACTTATCGGTTAAAGCAACGCAAGAGCAAAACATGATTCCCGTTGCGGATTCGGTGAAAGCATTTATTGAGCAAAAAAATAAGCAGCTACCACCGGGTATTCGGTTGGAGCCATTGATGGACATGACCTACTACCTAAATGCTCGCCTTGATATGATGAAGGCTAACTTGTTTCAAGGTGCGATTTTGGTGGCAATTATGTTGTCGTTATTCTTGCGTTTTAAACTCGCGCTTTGGGTAATGATTGGCTTACCGGTGTGTTTTTTAGGGGCCATGATGATGATGCCGTTATTTGGCATTAGTATTAATATTATTTCGTTATTTGCGTTTATTATGGTGCTAGGCATAGTGGTGGATGATGCCATAGTGATAGGGGAATCCGCCTACACCGAAGTTGAAAAAAGCGGTGGTGGCGTTGAAAACGTGGTGCGAGGAGCAAACCGGGTCGCCACACCGGCGACCTTTGGGGTATTAACAACAATTGCTGTATTTGCCCCATTTACAATGTCGAGCGGACCAGAAAGCGCCTTCTTTTATGGTATAGCCGTTGTGGTTATGCTGTGCTTGGCGTTTAGTCTCGTTGAGTCAAAACTAATTTTACCTGCACATATTGCGCATACACACTTTTCGCCAATTAAAAAAGGTGGCTGGCGCGATCGCTTCAATACGCGCTTTTTTGGTTTTGTAAATGGTCCATATAAACGTTTTATTGCGAAATGTGTAGATTGGCGCTGGACCGTTTTGTTTGCCTTTATTGCTATGTTTATAATAAGTATTTCGCTTATTACCTCAAATAAAGTGCGCACAGTACCTACACCTAAAGTGCCGCACGACTTTCCGCAAATACAAGTTGAAATGAATGATAATGTTTCTGACTTACAAACTATTGCGGCTATTCGTGAAATAGAAGCCATGGTACTTAGAGTGGATGAAGAAACTGAGCGTGAGTTTGGTCAAAAAATTATTCGTGATGTATTGGTATTTAACCAAGGCAGAACTGAGTCGCAATTACTTGCGCCATTGGTTGACGAAGATTCACGTCCATACAATGCATTTGAACTTTCGCGTCGCTGGCGTGAAGCTATGCCGACGATTGCTGGTATTAAGTCGTTAACTATTCAAGACGATGTTGGTGGCGGCGGTAGTAATGGCGGCGGCGAGTTTGGCTATTTATTGTATGGCTCAGACATAGATACCTTAAATGAAGCAGGTCGTCGTTTTATTCAATTACTTCAACAGCAAAAAGGATTGTTTGATATTAGTTCAACCATCGACCCTGCAAGCAAAGAAGTGCAAATGAGCCTTAAACCAGTTGCATACGATTTAGGCTTAGATTTGGCGGGTATTGCGAATCAAGTAGGTGCTAGTTTTTATGGTGGCGAAGCGCAACGCGTAATCCGTAACGGCGAAGAAGTACGCGTAATGGTACGTTACCCTAAACTGACTCGAGAAGCATTTTCATCGCTTAAACACACCGTTGTTACCACCCCGCAAGGTCGAGAAGTCTTACTTGGCGATGTAGTAGAATTAACAGAAACGCCAGGTATTAGCTATATACGACGCGAGGGCGGTTATCGTACCGTGTATGTTTATGGCAATATTGATGAAGAGCAAATTGAGCCAGGTGAAGTAGTTAAGCAAGTAAAAGAAAACTTACTGCCACAGCTAATAGAAGAATTCCCAAGTGTTAAATCAGAACTTGGCGGTGCAATAGAAGAGCAGCAAGCTCAAGCTAATGAGCAAATAATGTTTTTTATTGGCGGAATGATTTTAGTATACATACTACTAGCTGTACCGCTTAAAAGTTATTCGCAGCCGCTTATTGTAATGTCGGTTATTCCGTTTAGTTTAACCGGGGCTATTTGGGGTCATTACTGGTTTGATTTAGATATGAGCTTAATGTCGGGCTTTGGCTTAATTGCTGCCGCAGGTGTTGTTATAAATGACTCACTTGTAATGACCGATTATGTAAACCAAGTTCGCCGCGAAGGTGTTAGCGTTAAAAATGCAGTAATAGAAGCCGGTTGCGCCCGCTTTAGAGCAATACTATTAACGTCTATAACAACCTTTGCTGGTGTATTACCTATTATGTTTGAAACAAGCCTGCAGGCTAAGTTTGTAATACCTATGGCAGTAGCACTTGGTTTTGCTGTTATGTTTGCAACGTTAATAACGCTTATATTAGTACCGTGTTTATATATTATTTTAGGTGATATTGGTGCGGTGTTTAAGCGCCCATTTAAAAGCCGAGCTGTGAAAGTCTCGTAGATAAAAAACATAAAAAAGCACTGACCGTTATTAACGCTCAGTGCTTTTTATTATCTATTTATTGTTGCTAGGTTAGCTACAGCAATAATTAATCTTTAAATTGCTTATGGCAATCTTTACAGCCTTTAGCCCAAGCGCCAAAAGCCTTACCAATTACGGCTTTATCGCCCGATTGAGCAGCTAACGCTAGCTTGTCTGCATTTGCTGCAAAAGCATTCGCTTTTTCAACGAAAGTTGCATTTTCGGCCCACACAGCAGCAAGTGCTGCGGTCTCGCCTTTATCAGTACTTTCGTAAAAAGCTTCCCATGGCATTTTTGAAAGTGCTGCAGCGTTGTTAGCGCGTTTTTTAAATTGCTCTGCGTCAAAAGGTACTTTACCTTTTAGCATTGCGCCCATGTCACCAATTTGCACTGAGATCATTGAAAACGCTGCTTGGCGGTATTCAATTGCGTCACTTGGTTCTTTAAATGCAGAATTTGCCGATACGCTAATTGCACATGTAGCTAATGCTATACCTGCTAATATTTTTTTAAATTTCATAGTTTGCCCCTGTTGAGTATTATTCCTAATTTAATATCTTGTATGTAACGTCATTTTTATTCAAGCGAATACGATGGATTTAATGAAAAGTTAATCATTAATGCCTATATCGGCAAATATCATGCCTCGTCGCATGCTGCGGGTTGCTAAAAACACTTCACCTAATAACGAAATAAATGCACAAATGAGTAACGCCATGGCAGCTACAAAACAACAAGCAATGGTCACGCTTAAGTTAATTGATTGAATGTGCGACAAGAATAAAAACATAACCACAGCACATACAAGTAAGGCACTTAATACACTTAAACTAAAAGCAATATGTATAAAACGCGATCTTTTTAATAAAGCGCGGAGTTCTGTTGCTAGCGACTTATTAAAATCGTCATCTGTATTTACTTTTAATCTTCGCTCCAATAAGCGCGCTCTGTCGGTAATTCGTGCTAAGCGATTAGATAAAACACCTAAAGTTGCTGCTATACCTGTGATTAAAAATACGGGGGCAACGGCCGTTTGAATTACTTTTGCCATAGTTAAAATGTTAATTACTTCGCTATTCATTACTACCCTTAATCAGTTGAGCTTAAAAGTGATTTATATATTTACAGAGTACCTGATGTAGGCTTGTTAAGAAAAGAGGAATTACGTTGATTTATTTTACATAGCTTCACAAACTAAATCACAACAAAGGCCATTTATAGGTATATTTAACTACTTAATAAAAAATAAAAATACAACAAGGACTTTGACTGATGAAACGTACCCCATTTGCACTTGCCGCACTATCGCTCGCTATTTTAAGTGGCTGTAATCAAGCCCCTGAAGACACTCAAAAAAATAATACGCAAGTCAAAACGGTTCAAGTAGCCCAAGCTATTGCACCGGTTGCTAAAAAAGTGCCGCACGAAATGACTATTCATGGTGATACACGTATAGATGACTACTACTGGTTACGTGATGACGAACGAAAAGCGCCAGCGGTAATTAACTATTTAGAAGCTGAAAATACATACACGGATGCCATGCTTGCACATACTAAAACGCTGCAAAGTGAGTTGTTTGAAGAGCTAAAAGGGCGCATTCAAAAAGACGATGATTCAGTCCCAGTTAAAAGCGGTGATTATTTTTACTCAACGCAAACACGTGGCGATAACGAATACACTACTTACTTACGCAGTAGCGATTTTGCAGGTACCGATCAGCAAGTTATTTTAGATGTAAATGAGCTTGCTAAAGATCACGATTATTATGCGGTAAGCGGTTTAGATGTAAGCCCGAATGGTAATTTAATGGCTTATGGTGAAGATACTGTTAGTCGTCGTATTTATAGCGTAAAAATAAAAGATTTAACAACCGGTAAATTACTCGAAGACACACTTGAAGGCACTAACGGTGGCATTGTGTGGGCAAACGATAATAAAACGGTTTACTACATTAAAAAAGATTTACAAACCTTGTTAGGCTACCAAGTTTACCGCCATACGTTAGGTACACCGCAAGCTGATGACGAGCTAATTTATGAGGAAACTGATACCAGCTATTACATGGGTATGAGTAAGAGTAAAGATGAGTCAGAGATTTATATTTGGCACAGCAGCACAGCGGCATCGGGTGTATCAGTATTAAGTGCTGATGATGCTAAGGCAATGCCTAAGCGTTTAATTGAGCGCGAAGCAGGGCTTGAATATGAAATTTCTAAACTAGGAAACACTTATTATATTGTCACTAACTTAGATGCTGTAAATTTTCAGCTGATGAAAGTTGATATTGATAAAGTAGGTGACAAAGCTAATTGGCAAAGTGTGATCCCAGCGCGCGATGATATTAAGCTAGAAGGCATTGATTTATTTAATGACTACTTAGTTTACCAAGAGCGTGAAATGGGCCAATCAAAGTTGATTGCGCGTAATTTAAAAACGGGTAAAGAGTTACCACTGAGCTTTAACGATAGCGCTTATACAATTGGTACTTATGGCAATAACGATATAGATAGCAGCACGTTACGTGTTTACTACACCAGCATGACTACACCAAGCTCGTCGTACGATGTAGATTTAGCGACTGGCGATAAAACGCTTCTTAAGCAACAGGTTGTGTTAGGTGATTTTTATGCTGACAATTACGCTTCAGAGCGTATTTTTGTAACAGCCCGCGATGGCATAAAAGTACCGGTAAGCTTAGTTTATCGTAAAAATGCCTTTAAAAAAGATGGCACTAACCCGCTACTACAATATGGTTACGGCTCTTACGGCGCAACAATGGATCCAACGTTCTCCAGCTCACGCTTGAGCTTACTCGATCGTGGTTTTGTATTTGCAATTGCCCATGTACGTGGCTCGCAAATGCTAGGTCGTCCTTGGTACGAAGACGGCAAGCTACTCACTAAAAAGAATACATTTAATGACTTTGTTGACGTAACCAAAGCATTGGTTTCTCAAAAGTATGGCGCAAAAGATGAAATATTTGCGTTAGGTGGCAGTGCTGGTGGCTTATTAATGGGCGCAGTAGCAAACCAAGCACCTGAGCTTTATAAAGGGATGGTTGCTGCGGTACCGTTTGTGGATGTAGTCACAACCATGCTTGATGCGAGTATTCCGCTTACAACAAATGAATATGGCGAATGGGGTAACCCTAACGAAAAGCAATACTACGATTATATGTTGTCTTACTCACCATACGACCAAGTATCTAAGCAAGCGTACCCTAATATGCTGGTAACGACTGGTTTGCACGATTCACAAGTTCAATACTTTGAGCCTGCAAAATGGGTTGCTAAGCTTCGTGACTATAAAACTGATGACAATAAGTTATTGTTTAAAATAGATATGGAAGCAGGGCACGGCGGCGCATCGGGTCGCTTTAAACGCTTAGAAGATACCGCGCTAAACTATGCATTTATGCTTGATTTAGCGGGTATTAAAAAGTAATTAATATTTAAATAGATTTAACTCAATAAGGTGCTTTTTAAGAAAGCACCTTTTTTTGTGGCAAGTTAAAGCTAAACATAGTGCCTTTACCAATTTCACTTTGTACGTAAATTTCGCTATCCATCAGTTTTAATAATCCTCTACAAATAGCCAGTCCTAATCCACCTTGCTGGCGCCCTTCTTTATTAGAGTTACTTGCTTGGTAATGAGGGTCAAAAATAGCATTAAGTTCGTCTTCTTTTATACCTACCCCCGTGTCTGATACATGCACAAAGAGTTGATTATTGTCACTGCGTTTTACATGTACTGAAATGCTGCCGCCACGAGGGGTATGCCTAATTGCGTTATCAATTAAGTTGCTTAACACGCGCTCTAATTTAGCTATATCGGCAACCACCGGGAAATCACAAATCGCAGGTTCTACCGACAAACTAATGCCTTTTTTATCAACGGCTAAACTAAATTTTGCCATGCAATCGTAAATTAACTCACCTAAATTAAAGGTTTCTTTATTTATGTTTATTTCGCCATTTTCTAAGTGAGCAAGCTCAAATATTTGCTCTATGAGTAGCTTTAATTGCCCACAATTATTAAGCGATACCTGTAAGTATTCTTGCTGCTCTTGTTTACTTAGCTGCTCGCCTGACTGATTTAATACTTCTAAAAACCCTTGCAAGGAGGCAAGTGGTGTACGTAGGTCGTGCGATAAGTGAGTTAGTAACTCTTTGCGTTGTTTATCGCCTTGTTCAAGCGCTTTAAACTGCTCGTTAATACGGGTAAGCATGGCTTGAATACTTCGCCCTAAACTATGCACTTCATTACTTTTTTGCGTTGAATAATTACTTAGCTTTGTATCGGTAAGGCTGTAATTAGCCGCTTCTATATTACTTACATCGCGGGCTAAGCGCTGAATTGGGTTGGTAAAAAAACGTAGTAAAATAAGCATCGCAATCAATAAAAATGCGAGTGCAGAGCCAAGCCATAAAGCGGCGAGCCATAACTTATCATTATTTTTTACAGTGCTTAGTGAGGTGTCGTAAGCCTCGCCACCAATAATTACATATAAATAGCCTTGTAACTTATCGTGATTAAATACTGGCGCGGCTGAAAATATTTTTTGTTGCTCTTTATTGCGAGGATTATCACCATAAATAGGTGCTGCGCTTGAATCGTTAATCAGTCTTTTTAAAGGTGTTAAACTAATATGCGTGCGTTTAACTTTTCCTGGCTTTGCTGAGTAAGTAAGAATTTTTCCGGTTTCGTCTACAAAATAAAACTCAAACGCAGGGCCTAATAACATTAAGGTGTGAAAGAGGTTTTCAAGGGCTTTGTAGTCGTAAACACCCTCTTTTATTAATGGGTTATCTTGTACTAAATGCTCAGCTAACGCTAAATGTAGGTTTTGTTCTGCATGGTGTTTTGAAGTCAGTTCTAATTGCTTACTCCAGCCGTAAACAAGGGCGCAAATAAAACAAAAAATTACGACTAGCGATATAGCTAATTTTTGGTACAAAGATAATTTCATAATGGGTGTCTTAATTGAGTTGGCTAGGGTTTAGTTTGTAACCAACACCCCAAACGGTTTCGATAATAGGTGCTTGTTGGTGTTCTTCTAACTTGGCACGTAAGCGGTTTATATGTGAATTAACCGTGTGCTCGTAACCACTGTGTTGGTAACCCCATACTTTATCGAGCAACTGCTGGCGGCTAAAAACATGATTAGGATGGCGTGCAAAATAAACAAGTAAATCAAATTCGGTGGCGGTAAGGTTAAGTGCTTGTTCGCCTAAATACACTTGGTGTGAGCTAAATTCAATTTGAAGTGACCCTACATTTAGCGTTTGCTCGCTATCAGCAGGGGAGTTATCGTTATTTTGACTGGCAAGTAGTTGAGCTCTGTGACGCAGTTGGGTTTTTACTCTGGCTTGTAATTCGCGTGCAAAAAATGGCTTACAAATATAATCATCGGCGCCCATTTCAAGGCCAATAACTCTGTCCATATCGCTACTAAGCGCGGTGAGTAAAATAACGGAGGTAGTAGGGTAATGCTCTTTTATTTTTCGGCATAAGCTCAAACCATCCATTTGGGGTAAGTTTATATCGAGTAAAATAAGTCCGTAGGGATGCTTAGCTATTTTTTTTAAGGCTAGTTCTGCGCTTACAACATGATCAACATGTAAGTTAAGCGACGTTAGCTGTGTGGCAATTAACTTACCTATTTCTCTGTCATCTTCTACTACTAATATTTTTTCGTGACGCATGTATTACCTCGTAAAAAGGGGGGCATCCATGCTCCCTTACTTCCCCATTACAAGCTGGAACGTTACTGCGTGCGCATAATTACTATTTTCGATACTGGATTATCAAACTTATGCTCAACACCAAGTACTGATGTTGATAAACCATCTAGATTTGAAACAATGCCTGGATGCATCGTTATTATATCGGCAGTATCGTCACGTATTTCGTTAAACCCTTCACCGCTAGCGGCAGGACCTGGCACAGTTTCAGCTGTTTCTGTATTTGCTTCCGTACCCGCATCATAAGCAACAGTGGTACGCATTAGCGAGCCACCGACTTCTAATGAAGACACATCTACAAGACTAAGACCGGTAAAAGCATCATTTGTATTCCCAAGCATTGCAGCAAATGACAAATTAAGCGCTTCTTGACCTTCAACAGAAATAACTACTGTGGTTGTCTCACCAGGGCCAATGCCTCCTTCCGCTGAAACAGCAGCAAGCGCACTTTCGTAGCTTAGGTATTCTTCATTTGCGCCGCTTTCTGCGAGCATTTCTAAACCAACAGAAGCCGTTGTGCCAAATGCCCAAGGTGCTTCATCTTCAAAAGCAATGACAGAGAGCGGTGATAAAGGCTGCCCAGCAGTTAAGTTACTAAAAGTAATAGTAAACTCACTGATTACAGGCTCTACAACAATTGGCTCAACAACGACCGGCTCTTCAACTATTGGGTCGTCATTATCGTTATCGCTACACGCTGCAAGTGTGGTTGCAAGTGCAAGCACTAGTAGACTTTTTTTAAGGTTGTTAGCAGATGACATAATCATGCTCCTACTTAACTGTAACGGTTAATTGAGCTACTGGGTTTAACCATCTGTGTACCGTATTGCTTAAATCGCTATTACCGGCTTCTAAATCGTTATCGCCTAAGCTACCAGGGTGAATATGAATACTTGTATTTGTATCACCACTTAATATGCCTGTACCGCCAGTGCCAGCGTCGCCACCTGGAGCCGCAGGAATACCCGGAGTACCTGGTGCACCAGAGCCTTCAACTACAAGCTCATTGTTTTGTTCTGTGCCTGCATCGTAAGCATTTAAATTAATTGTGTAAGTACCCGCTTCTGTTGGAATTTTCCAACTGTTTAAGCCTACAAAGCCATCATTAGTTGGTAGCATCATTGCAGTTAAGGATAGGTACTCGTTACCGTCGGTAGTGGTCAGTGTTGCCATCGCAGATGCGGCTGGTGCAAGTAAACCTTCAGCTGGATTTGCAGCCATATCACTACCTGCAGCAGTTGCTTGTGCAACTAGCTCTGCAATATTTCCGCCCTCAGCCATTGTTTGTAATGCTGTAGAGGCTTGCGTTGCTACTTCAAATAGTGTGTCTTCGCTGTTGTGTGCTGTAATTAACAGTGGAGTAAAGTGAATACCCTTGGTTAGGTTGGTAACCTTTAAGTCTAACTCTGCGGCCATAGTCGATTGGCTAGCTGCCGCTAAAAGAATTGCGATTGTTAATGTAGAAGTTTTCATTATTATTCCTGTAAGTGATGATTCGAGTTAAGTATTGAATAATCGTCTCCAGAAACTCTCACAAACTTATCACTTTTTTATCACAAGATTTCACGCTGTGATTTTTAAAGGTAAATACGTTGGTTGATTAGTAGACATTTGTTTAGTTAAGAGGCAACATACACAAAACAAAAAGGAGTGTGTTATGGAAGAAAATCAACAGGTTGAACCAGTTAATAAAGATGACCGTACGTGGGCTATGTTATGCCATTTAAGTGCGCTTGCTGGGTTTGTTGTGCCGTTTGGCTCAATAATTGGGCCATTAATTGTGTGGTTAATTAAAAAAGATGAAATGCCAATTGTTGACGTACATGGCAAAAAAGCACTTAATTTTCAAATAACGATGGCAATTGCTTACCTTGTTTGTTTTTTACTAATATTTGCAGTGATAGGTTTAATATTACTGCCTTTAGTGGCAATTTTTGGGTTTATAATGGTTGTAATGGCGAGTATTAAAGCTAACGAAGGTAAAGAGTTTAATTACCCGTTTAGTTTAAATTTGATAAAATAAAACCTCAGTTATTTTTATACCAATTGCATTAAATTAGTGATCTATTATAGCGATAAGAAAATAGCTCAATAACAAGGCTAAAATTATGATACATAGTTGTTCTATATAAATAATTTTTAATGTCGTTAGTGAGTTATTTAATACGCTAGAATGATCATGTTTTTAATAAAATTGGTATTGTAAACCCAGCTATAGGCTTAACACCATTCAGTTAAGCATGTTTTGACTTAATGGTGTACCGAGTTTTTGAAATTCGAACGGTCCTACTTTTGGGC